>CBIHRE010000055.1:0-15265 GCA_966212385.1 uncultured Akkermansia sp.
GCTCGCGGTCGCCACCTGCTCGCCCGCGCGGAACACCCGGATCGTCGTGCCCTGGATGACGAGGCCGTTGTCGAAGGTCGTTGGCGCGACGACGATGCTGTCGAAATAAAGCGAGGTTGACCGGGTGGCGGTGGCGCGAAACTCGATGGTGTTGGCGCCGGCGTTGAGGGAGACGGTGTGTTTGAGGATGGCCCAGTCGCTAAGCGTGGGCGTCTGGGCGAAGGCAGGTGTGCCGGCCTTGACGCCGTTCACGTAGAGGTCGACGGACGTGATGTCGGCGCCGGTGACGGCGTAGCGGGTTTCGAGCCGATAGGCGCCGGTCTTGGGAACGCTGACGGTGTCGCGGACGGCGGACGTGGCTCCGGTGCCGAACTGAAGGTAGCCCTGGCCGGTGTAGTTGCGGATGGCGCCGGTGTTACCGCCTCGGACGATGCCGCCGATGTTTTTGTAGTCGAAGCACTCGGCCTCGTATTGGCGCGGGCCGACGTAGGACGAGGGGCGGGCCGGCGCGGAGATGGCGGCGGGCGTGTAGGCGGTGAGGCGGCCGGTGGCGGCGCCGGAACAGTTCACGGTGATGTCGAGCGGGCCGTTGTGCTGGATGCTCAAGGTGAAGACGCCGCCGCTCCAGGTCTTCGTGATCACGCTGGCCTGGTGGCTGCCTCGCTCGACGTAGGACCAGGTCGGCTCCACGGTCGCTCCGTGGATGGTGATCGTGTCGGTCTTCAGGCCGGTGTTGAGCACGTTGTCGTAGTTGCTGAGGTAGAAGGTGACGCGGTCGGCGTATTCCTTCACGACGCCCGCGGTGTATTGGGCGTAGGCGAGCTCCATGCGGTCGCAGGTGTTGTATTTGAAGGGGATGCTGGCGCTGGCGGTCTGGCCGGTCTTGAACGGGTTGTAGGTCACCCAACCGTTCTCGTGGCGCCCGGCGTAGAGATCGCCGGTGTATTCCTGTGGGAAGAGCGCGTCGAACTCGGCGGTCTTGGCGGCGACGGTCGGCCAACGCGTGGCGTAGGCGGAGCGGTTGACCTTCACGGCGAAGGCGTTGGCGTCGGCGTCGTCGAGCTGGTAGACGGTCGGCACGGTGGGATAGCGGCCGGTCTTTTTGAAGAAGGACTTGTTGTTGAGGAGGTTTCCGTCGCCGTCCATGCGGTAGAGCCCCTCGAAGAGCGTGTCGGGCGAGCTGTAGATCGTGTCGGCGGAGCCGGAGTTGACGTTGTTGATGACGGCGACCTTGGTGCGGTCGATGATCTCGCGGCGGCCGGGGATGCGGACGGTGCCGTCGAGGACCTTGCGGAAGAGGTCGACGCTGACGTTGTCGAACTGGGGAAAGGTTTCCCAGCGTCGCATGGTGTAGCCGTCGGTCGTGGCGCCGGCGCCGATCTCGCGAAAACACTGCGTCCAGATGAGCTCGGGTGCGTCGATGACCGTCTGGCCGGTGAGCATGACGTGCTCGAGAAACGGCGCGCCGTAGGTGGCCATGGTGAAATTGGCGTGCTCGCCGACGGGGTCCGTCCAGCCGGTATCGTCATAACGGATACCATATTGGCCGGAGTAACCGGAGAGCCAGGCGCCGAGGCAGAGGCTCTCCATGTCGGACTGGTAGGACTGCTGGGTGTATTTTTCGCAGAGGATGTAGTTTTCCGTGTAGTCGCGGCAGGCGGCGGCGAAGGCGGGCACGCGCTTGAGCATGCCGATGGGGTTGATGTTGGGAGACCACTGGTTGCCGCACCAGCTGACGACGAGGTAGCCGCCGTGGCGGTTGCCCAGCTCGAGCAGGCGGGCGAAGTGGTTGATGCGATCAGCCCACCTCGCGGAGAGGGGATCGGTCGGGCTGTCGTAGCCCCAGAACTGCTCGGCGTAGTTGAAGCCGATCATGTTCGGGAAATCGCGGTAGAACTCCTCGTAGACCGAGAGATCGAAATCGGAGAACTGGCTGTAACCGCCGCTGGAGGGCTGGACCATGGCCCACATCTGGTTTTCGGCGCAGGCGCGGAGCCAGGACCTGGCGACCTCGTAGCCGTATTCGGCGACCTGGAACTGGCTGGTCGCCTCGTCGTGGCTGATCGAGAGCGAGATGTTCATCACCACGAAGGGCCGGATGTCGGCCGGGATGAGGGCGATGATCTTTTGCGGATCGGCGTAGTTCCAGGTGTCGATGTGAACCAGCCACATCGGCTGCCGTGGAGAGATGGGGCGACGGAGCGGCGCCCCCGCCCGCGCCTCCGCTCCAAGCGCGATCAGGAGGAGCGAGAAAAATCCGAGCAGGACGCGAAGAGAAAAAGCGGTGCCGCGCATGGCGTGCGAGTTGCGGGGCTTAACGTGAAGCCGCCGCCTGGGGCTGGTTTTTATCGCCCACGGACTGCTCGATGAGCGTGGCGACACCGCGCGGGTCCTCCTGCTGGGCGACGTGGCCGCCGGGGAAAGTGCGGATCGTCCAGCCGCGGGAGACGGCGCGTTGCCAGCTCTTGTCGGTCTTGGCGCGCTCCTCGACGGATTTGTCCTTGGGGACGAACGCGACGTAGGTCACGTCAAGCGCCTTGGCCGCGGGGTTTTTGTAGGTGACGGGTTGGTTGAAGCACTTGATCGACTGGGCGACGTTGTGGGGCGGCTTGGTATCGGCCGTGACCCAGGGGACGGTCATCATGCCGTCGACGATATTGTTGCCCGGGGGACGCGCGCCGCCGAAGAGATCCCAGATGGACATGCCGTCCTCGGGCACGGCGGCGTCGAGGAAAACGACGTGGCGGATGCGGTCGGGCACGCGGTCCATGACGCCGGTGATCACCATGCCGCCGTAGCTGTGGCCGGTGAGCACGACGTCATGCAGATCCTCGAAGAGGATTGTGTTCACCACGTCGTTGATGTGGGTCTCGAGGTCGATGTGCGGCCCGTTCAGATGCTTGCGTTCGCCCAAGCCGGTGAGCGTGACACGATAGACGAGGTGGCCGTCGTCGGTGAGGCACTGGCCGGCGCGTTTCCATTCCCAGCCGCCCGCGGTGGCGCCGTGGACGACCACGAACGTGTATTTCTCCTTCGCGTCGGCGGCGGCGCCGGTGGGCGCGGCGAAGAAGAGCGCGATGAGCGGCAGGACAAAACGAAACACTGGGTGTTTGGGCAAATGCATGGATGCGGAGACAAATTTAAAGCCGGTCGGTGGTTTGCGGAACGCGCTGGCAACCTCGGATACGCGGTCGAAAACGAGAAGGGACGGAATCGGGGTCTGGGGCTCGGCGCATAAGCGGGGAGGCGGTAGGCGCGCCGAAGAGCGACGCTGGCCGCATGAAGGGCGTGGGGTGGGGAAACCCAAGGTTGCCGCGCGGCCGGCGGATGTCTCAACGGGCATTTTGCGCCAACTATAGAGCAGTTTGCGGCAAGCGAGGTGTTCCAAGGAGGCCTTCGCGCCTTGGAATCGAGGAAAAGCCGACGTTCGCGCTAATGGCCGGCGTGCAAGGATGCGGTGTCCTGCGTGGGGAAAACGTCGCCGCTTATCCTTGATGAGAACGCGGGGAAGCGCGGCGGAGCGGAGCGTCCGCCGGATTGATGGTCGGCTTCCGGAAAAAGCGTCGCGAGATCGGTTCTGCGAGAGGCCAGGGGCGAACCGATTTCGTGGCGGTAGGCTTTGGGGCTCATGCCATGAACGCGACGGAACATCCGAAAAAATGTTCCGATGCCCGCGATCCCGACCCGGGCGGCGACCTCGGCGCTGGTGGCCTCCGGACGGGTGCGGAGGAGACGCAAGGCTTCCCGCATGCGCGCGCCGATGATGTGTTCGTGGACGGTGCCGCCGGTCTCTTCGCGAAAACTGCGCTCGAGGTTGCGGCGCGACATGCCGGCGGCGCGGGCGACGGTGTTTACCGTCAGCATGATGTCGGGATAATTTTCGGCGATGTATCCGAGGGCGCGTGCGACGCGCCGATCCTTTACCGCGACGGGCGCCATGCTGTGGCGAGAAACCACGCCCTTGGGCGGGACACGAAGCGGCTGAGCAGGCCGGGGCGCTCCCTCCATGAGCTCGTCGAGCAGGAGCGCGGCGCGCCGGGCGAGCTCTTGCTGGTTTTCGTCGATGCTTGAGAACGAAACGGCCGAGGTCTCGCAGGCGAAGGAGTTTCCCGCGCCGAGCACCACGATGTCTTCGGGAACGGACAACCCCGCTTCGTGGCAGGCGTCGATCACGTCGGCGGCCACGCAGTCGTTGGCGGCGAAAATGGCCGTGGGAAGCGGCAGCTGTCGTAGTTCGGCGGTCAGTAGGCGGCGGTGCGCGGCCCAGCTGTTCACCAAGGCTCCTCCGATGCGGGCATGTCTCGGCGGCAGGATGCGGCAAAGGTGGCCGTGCTCGGCGAGCCTGGTCTCGAACGCGGAAAATCGCTCGCCATCGCCGCGATCATCACAGGCGGGCGCCCATGCGAAACCGCGATGCGGTTGACTCAGAAGATAGTCCGCCGCGAGGCGACCGACCGCGGCGTGGTCCGGTTCCACGGCGGGCAGGTTTCGCGATTGTCCGCCGCCGTCGACCACGACGCAGGGCAGGCCGAGATTCTCCACATAGGCGAGCAGATCGGGCTGGCAGGGAAGGTGGATGATGGCGCCGGCGCCTCTCCATTCACGGGGCAGGGCGCCGGTGAACATCACATCGGAAGCGAGGTGCCAGGCCCGCTCGCGAGCATGATGGACTATGCCGCGCAGAAACTCGGGTGGAGCGAACGATGCGACAACGAGCACCTTTCGCGCGGAGGCTTGCGCGAAATCGTTCATGGCGGGCTCGAAGGTCCGCTTTGCGAGGGTGCTGCGAGGTGAACGCGAAGTGTGCGGGAGGCGCGAGCTTGGGCGGGACATGCAATGCGGGGTTGGGGTGGTTGGCGAGGGGCGCGCCAGGCCGCGCGGACGGGCCGGCGACGAGGCGCGAATGAGTTGCCTCTCGTGCGCCTCCGCAATCCGGCATTGGCGCTAGGCCGGCCTATTACCCGGGTAATAGGGGAGGTTTTTCGCCT
The DNA here is from genome assembly GCA_966212385.1 of uncultured Akkermansia sp. Taxonomy (GTDB): domain Bacteria; phylum Verrucomicrobiota; class Verrucomicrobiia; order Opitutales; family Opitutaceae; genus IMCC26134_A. The sequence goes on from CBIHRE010000055.1 coordinate 4,989, forward strand.
CTTGTTGAGCGGCGGAGTTCTTTCTCCGCAGCGGACGAAATCGGCTTTACCCGCCGCCGGAGCCGGTTTCACGGTGCGGACGTTTCAAGGCCCTTACCCCGTGCCTCCCTTGCCTACATCGCAGCCGCGCGTAGCGGCTCGCCCCGGCCTGTGCGCCGCGCTCAGCGCGCACGTCGCGTCGGCGTTTCGCGTCCGCCCACGGTTGGTTTGCGCGATCGTTCTGTCCTGGGGATTCGGCCACGGCTGCGGCATGGCGGAAGAGACGGTGCGCGGCGTTCCGTTCACGCGATCCTATTCGCTGGAGGACATCGGCAACGTGCCGCGCGGCTCGCGGCTGGGATTTGATCGGTTCGGACGCGTGGCGGTGATACACGACGCCGTTTATGCCGTGCTGAACGACGGTGTTTGGCTGAACCTCGCCGAGGCGGGCGGTCGGGACCGGGTGCCGATGGCCAACGTCGCGCAGGCCGGCGACGGGCGCGGCTACTATGGCGCGCGCGGAGAATGGGGCCGGGTGGAGGCGGGCGCGGACGGGCTTCTGCATCCGGTTTCGCTGGCGCCGGCCAATGCGCCGGGCTGGGTGGCCGCGGCGGTGTTCCGCGAACTGATCGTCACCAAGGGGGCGATTTATTTCGCGGGCTGGAACGGCGTGGTGCGTCGCGATCTCGCGAGCGGAAGACAGGATCTTTTCGAGTCGCCGCGGCTGTCGCGCATGTTCCGTTTGGGCGAGGAGGTGTATTTATCTTCCCATGACGGGGCGGTGCACCGGATCGACGCCATCTCAGGCGTGTTGGTGCGGGAGCCAGACACGGAGCTGGAGGGGCGCGTGGTCGGGCACGCGACGCCGTTCGACGAGGGGCGCAGCCTGCTCGCCCTGAGAGAGGGGAGGGTGATGATTTTCGATGGGCGGAGGCTGTCGCCGTGGCTTAAGGGAGAGGCGGAGGCCGCGCTCGGAGCAGGCAACATTCCGGCCATCTTGCGCCTGGTGGACGGTCGTGTCGCGATCGCGGCAACGGGGAAGGGGATCTTCTTGTTTTCGGCCGAGGGCGAGTTGCTGATGACGTTGACCGCGCCGGATTATCGCAACGTGACCGAGCTGGCGAACCGGGAGCCTGGCGTGCTGTGGGCGGCTACGGAGGATGCCGTGGAAAAAATCCTCTACGGGAGCCCGCTCTCGACTTTCGGCCAGAGGCTCGGCCTGCCCGTCCAGTGGCCGCTGGTCGTGAAGTGGCGTGGCAAGGTCGTGGTCGCGTCCGCCGGGAAACTTTACGCCGCGGCGCCCGGAGAGCCCGGAGAGACGACGCGGTTTGCACCGATGGAGACGCAGCCCCCCGGAGGCGCCTGGGCGCTTGCGGCGTGGGGCGACCAACTGCTCGCGGGGAGCGGATCGGGAGTGTATTCGTTGGAGAATGACGGGCTGTTCCATTCCGTTCGGTCGGTGACGGACGTTTCGCATCTGGTGATGACGGATGCCCGTCGTTGTTTTGTCATCGGCCGGTCGGAGATCGCCCTGCTCGAGCGGAAAGACGGCGCGTGGCGCGAATCCGTGAACCGGATACCCGGTGTTCGCAATCCCGCGGTGGTGCATCGGGTGCGGGATTCGGTTTGGATCGAAATGGGCGGCGAGGGCGTCGCAAGATTGACGCGAACGGAAGGACGGCTGCGGCTGGACGTGATTCCGAACGAAAAAACGAGCGGCGAGGCCTGGGTGAATGTCGGCTCGGTGGGTGACATCGTGGTGCTTAGCTCTTTGCGCGAGGAACCTCGGCGGTTCTTTGATGAAAGCGCCGGGCGCTGGGTTCCGGGGACCGAATTGCAAAGTCTGCTGGAGCGGTCGCCGCATTGGATCGCGCGCGTGCGGCAGGACGAGGACGGTGTGATTTGGGCAACGCACAACGAAGGGCTCGTCCGTTTCACGCCTTCCGCGGCGGGCGGACACGACGTTGACGCGAGCAGTTTCGACCGGGTGAACGACCGTTATCCGGTGGTGCACGTCCTGCCGGGAAACGACGTATGGATGTCGGCCGAGCGCTCTTTGTATCATTTGGAGCGCGATTGGATATCGTCCGCGCCGGAGCCGCCGCGCCCGCGTTTGGTTTCCTTGGTGGATTTGCAGCGCAACGAGGAACTGCGCGTGAGCGACGCTTTGGACGGGGCTCCCCTTCGCCTGTCCCGCGCGCGCAACAACCTGAGCTTTCGATTCTATTCGGGAACGGACGCCTGGCGCCGGGCGCCGGTCTATGAATATAGGTTGAGCAAAGAGGAGCCATGGACGGCGGTGGACGGTTCGTTGATCACGTTGCGCGGGTTGCGCGAGACCCGGCACGAACTGGAGGTGCGCATCGAGGGGGCGGCGGCGGGGTCGCAGGTCTCGGCGCCCTTTGTGTTCGAAATTTTGCCCCCGTGGAACCGGTCGCCGGTCGCTTATGTTCTCTTCGGGGCCGCTTCGCTGCTTCTTCTCTTCGGCGCGTCGCGCGGCTCGAGCTATCTGGAACGGCGCAGGAACCGCCGTCTGGAACAGGAAGTGCGCGATCGCACGGTCCAGCTCGAGGCCGCTATGGCCAAGCTGGGCGAGGAGACCCGAAACGCGGCCACTCTCGCGGAGCGCGACCGGTTGGCGCGAGAAATCCACGACAGCGTTCAGCAGGGGCTGACCGGCGCCATGCTTCAGCTCGATTCCACCCTGAAGAGCCCTGTGATGAGCGGCGATCTTCGGGCGCGGCTGAACGTGGTGAGAAACATGGTTTCCTATTCCCGCCAGGAGGTGGAGCACGCGGTTTGGGACATGGAGTCGCCCTTGCTCGACGGCGGCGATTTGCCCGACGCCTTGCGCAATCTCACCGCGTTCATGAGCTCGGGGGAGGTGGCCGTGGATGTCGCGATCTCGGGAGCGCCGATCCCGCTGGATCGCGCCGTGAATCACAACCTCCTGCGGATAGCGCAGGAAGCGAGCACCAACGCGTTTCGCCACGCCCGGGCTCGTCGTATCTTCATCCGGCTGGAGTATGGCGCGGGGGTGGTCTCTCTCGAAATAGCGGACGACGGCGTCGGCTTCCGCCCGGCGGACGTGTTGCGAAACAACGACGGGCACCTCGGGCTGCGCGGCATGCGAACGCGGGCGAAAAAGCTGCGCGGCACCCTGGAGATCGCGAGCGCGCCGGGCGAAGGCGCCAGGCTGCGCGTCGTGGTTCCCGCCGCGGCCGGGCAACCAATCTCTGACGATGCATAAGCGAAACACGACAACCGGCCGAATTCGCGTCCTTGTGGTGGATGATCACATGGCCATCCGCATGGGCCTGACGACGGCCATCACGGACGCGCCCGACATGGAGGTCGTGGCCGATGCCGAAGACGGGGCATCGACGCCTACCGGGAACACCGTCCGGACGTCGTCATTCTGGACCTGCGAATGCAGGGAATGAGCGGCACGGAAACAATCCGGGCGCTCAGGCGGGAGTTCGGCGCCGTGCGCATCCTCGTCTACAGCAACTACGCGCGCGGCGAGGAGGTTTACCAGGCGATCAACGAGGGGGCGTCGGGTTTCGTGGTGAAGGAGATGGCACTGGAGCACCTGCTGGATGCCATCCGAACCGTGTATTCGGGTGCACAATACATTCCGCAACAGGTGGCGGCCCGGGTGGGCGAGCGCATGCTTGCCAAATTATCGGCCCGGGAGATGGAGGTGTTGGGCCTGCTGGCGAAGGGATTGAGCAACAAGGAAATCGCCGCGCGGCTGGGCTTGGTGGTCGGGACGGTGAAGATCCATGTCGCCAACATATTCTTGAAGCTCGGCGTGTCGGATCGCACCCAGGCGCTGGTCACCGCGGTAAAGCGGGGGATCGTCACCATCGAGTGAGGCGGTGAACGGGGCGCGGTTCAGCTGCCTCGGCGGTTGGCGGGATCGATCGGGGCGCCGTGTGGAAGCGCGTTGCCGTCGAAGCGGAAGATGCCGTTTTGCTCCATGCGAGCGAAGACGTCCTCCCCTAGCGATTTCTTCAGCATTTGCCGGGTCTGGTCGGTGAATTTTTGAAGGTTCCCGGCGACTTCGTTCCAGTCCACGTTTTGGCCGGAGGTCTCCCGCGAGCGGATCTGTGACTGATAGTCGTCGACGGTTTTTTCGTAGTAGCGAATGCTTCCATATACCGAATCGATCTTCCGGTCGTCGAGGCCCCACATGTCGGCGTATTTTCGCATCATCGCATAGCTGGGATGCTGCTCCTTTTGGAGCGCCTCGAAGACCGCATCGCCGAGGACGCGTTTGTATTCGAGCTCTCGCGCCTCGTCCAAGGCGCGGAGCCTTTCCTCGCGCTCGGCGGAGGCGGAGCCGTTGGCGAACGCGGTTTCTATCTCCGCTTGGAGGGCGTTCCATTGCCGTTGGGTTTCGAGAAGTTCGCCGAGTTGCGCCGTGTTTGGCGCCGCCTTTGCCAGGTCGGTTCTCAGATCGGCGAGGGCGTTGCCTTCGTCCATGCGCCGCGCCTGGGCGTAGCGTTCCTCGCCGAGCAGCGCCTTCATGTCGCGCTCGAAGGCGGCGAGGCTTTTCTCATACTCCATGCCGACGCCGAGATCGTCCATGCGGGCCGACTGCCGCTCGCCGCGGAGTTCGAGCTCGCGGAGCTGCATTTTTTTCCAGAACACGTAAGCGGTCTCCGCCTCGGCGGGCGTCAGGCGAATGCGGCCCTGATTGGTTTCGCGGGCCATGTTGGCCATGTCCCATTCCAGGAATCCGGTCTCGCCGAGGGCGGCGCGCAGCTCGGCATCTCGCGTGGTGTCGATTTCAAGCTGCAGGGCCGCCATGGTGTCGGGATCGCCGTAGGTTTTTTGGGCGGTTTCGGCGGCGCGCGGCGTCCAATAGGCCTCGATGTCGGCTAAGACAATGCGGGCCAGGGTCGAGTTGGGGGTGCCCATCGCACGGAGTTGATCGACCAGCCAGCGGCGGCGCTCGGCCAGAGGCGCAGATTTTTCGGTGTAAGGGGAAGACGCGACCGCCGCGTCGGGAACGCTGGAAAGGGCTAAAGCGGGCGAACCCAAGGCGACGGGCGCGGCTTTGGTTTCCGGCGATGCAGGCGCCGGCCGGTGGAGCGCCAGCACGGTGGCCGCCGCGACCAGGAGGACGTTGAGGAGCAACGAAGCGCGCAGGGAAATGAGATTTTGCATGGGGCAATGGGGTGGCGGGGATCGGCGGGGAGATCACAGAGGGCGTCTCTGCACTTGGACGAATTTCAGCACCCGGTTGCCTTGGAGTTTATCGAAGCTGGCCTGGCCGATGCGCTCCTTGAGCGAGAGCTGAGCCTGATCGGCGAAGCGGCGCAGGTCTTGGTTTATGGCGTTCCAATCGACGGGCTCGCCTCCAGCCTGGCGCGCGAGCACATCGCCGCGGTAGCGCGAAACGGTTTCGTCGTAGGCCTTCATCGTATCGTAGACGTGGTCGATCTTGCCGCCGTCCAAACCCCAGAGCGTTTCGAACTTCTTCATTTGCGCGTAAGCGGAGTCCTGCGCCTTGCGAAGGGCGGCGACGGCGTCCTTGCCCAGCACGCGCTCGTATTCGAGGTCGTGGGCTTCCTGGAGCGCGGCCATCTCGCTTTGGTATTCGGGCGAGGAGGGATTCCCTTGGAACCGGTGTTCCAGCTCTTGCCGGGCCTTGGTCCACGCCTTCTCGGTTTTGAAAAGTTCCTGGAACTGACTTTCGGAGGGGGCGGCTTGGGCGAGCTGGTGGCGGAGAATGTCGGAGGTGAAGGCGTCGTCGAGCTGCTGGGATTTCGCGTAGCGTTCTTCGCCGAGCACGGCGTTGAGCTGACGGTAATAGTCGCCGTAGGCCTGGTCGGAAGCGGCGTTGATCGCGGCCTCGTCCAGCGTGCCCTTGAGGCGAGCGAGCTCGAGTTCGTTGTTTCGCTGTTGGAGCTTCTTCTTGAGCGCGTAGATGGCGTCGGCTTCGTCGGGGTTCACGTTGACCGGCGTGCTCATGGCCTCCCAGAGCATGCAGCCTTGGTCCCATTGGCGAAAACCCTCCTCGCCGAGGGCGGCGCGCATTGCGGCGTCTTTGGACATCGTCATCTCCAACTGGACGGCCGCCGATCTCGCCATGTCGCCCTTGCAGGCGGCGAGACGGGTGTCCCAGCTCGCCTCGAAATCGGCGAGGGCGACGCGGGCCAGCACGTCGTTGGGCACGCCGGCGGCGCGCAGTTGGTCGATGATGCCACGAAGCGAACGCGCGTCGCCGGCGGCTTCGGCGAGCGACGCGTCGCGGGCGCTTTTGGTGAAGATCGGCGCGGACGACGCGCCGGTCGGCGTCGACGTCGAGGCGGACGGGGACGCGGCGGGGCTCGTGAGTTTTCCGATGGCGAGGGCTCCGACCACGATGGTCAGGGCACAGTTCAGGAACAGGGAGGCGCGGTGGGGGAAGTCGCGGTGCATGGGAGCGAAAATCGGGGGCGGCTAAGAAGGGGCGGGAAAGGCCGGCGACGGGTGGCGCCACCGGCCTGGACTTGGAGCAACCACACGCGCCTGGGCGGGCGCGCGCGGAGCGATTGCTAGATCACCAGACGGTGGCGTTGCAGCTGCCAGGGCCGCTGAAGGCTTCGACCATGAACACCGTTTGCGGGATGCTGCCGAAGCTCCAGCCGCGGGACTTCCAGTAGTTGACGTGATTGGCCATGGTCACGGACCGGTTCGCGGCGGTGGGCTGATCGACTTGGCGGTCGTTCTTATACTGCGGGCCTCCGCCTTGGGTGCCGCGGTAGCAGGTGTAGGTTCCGCCGTCGCTGTTGACAGTGCCGATGTAGGTGCCGCTGTTGCTTCCCTTTTCGGTGATATACCACTCGACGGCGGGATAGGGGGCCCAGCCGTAGACGGCGGCGACGTGCCAGGAGCCGCTGAGGAAGCCGATGTTGTAACCGACATTCCGAACCGAGCCGGGCTGCCAGCCTTTGCCCACAAGGGAGTCGGTGATGCCCGCGGTCCAGGAGCCGGCGAAGTTGCCGTTCGATCCGCTGATGGACGTGGTGCCGCTCCCGGTGTAATAGGTGAAGTAATAGAAGCCGCCGGAGACGCCGCTGGTTCCGCCTGCGCCGGCCTTTTGGGTGAAGGCGAAGAGCGACGCGACGACGGATGCCAGTAACAGTAGTTTTTTCATTTTGGGTGGGTTGATCCTGTGGAGGATGGTTTCTTGGGGTTGATGATCATCGATGCGTGATCTTCGCGCATCGTGTGCGCCGACGAATGCCAGCGCCTCCGTGAGATTATCAGTCGAGAGGCGCGGAGGCTATTGGCCTTTTGCGGCAAAAAGACTCTCCTTTTGCGTCGGCGGGTCGAAACGAAGACGTGCGGCGTTTTCGCCAAAGCAATGATTCAGGCTCCGTCGTCCGCGCCCGTGGCGACGAATTTACCGATGCAGATATTTCGGAAACGAGTTGTGCTGACCGAGGGGCGACGAGATGGCCGCGAAGAAGAATTCTCCGCGAGGCGCGTGCATCGTTCCTCCACACAATGGCTGTTTTCGGAGGGTATCGATTTTCAGTCTATATTTAGGACAAGGCATGACTGGCGCCCGGCGGCGTGGGCCGGTTTCGTGATTTCCCGCCCCCTTCAGGCATCGTCGATTTGCGTCGGCTTCGCCTGGTCACGCACATGCGTTTCCCCCGCCTTTCTCACTGCCTGCTCGTCCCCGTGCTCTCGTCGACGGCCGTCGCCGCCGCGATCGTGCAGTTCGACGTCACGGACAACCTCGGCGCCTCGCCGGTGGCTTCCGGATGGGTCGGCGTGACCGGCACGACGAACGACCCCGAGACCATATCCGGAAGCGATGGCGTGCATTCGCTGGTGTTGAGCACCTCCGGGGACGGGCAGGATCGGGATCGCAATTCCGGTTCGTTTCCGAGCGACGCCGCCATGTGGCGGGACTTCTGGTTTATCGCCGACAGCACGGTGGGCGGCGCGCAGGCGAGCGCCACGATCTCCGGTTTCGCGGCGAATACGAAATACACGGTCGAGATTTGGAGCTTCGATTTTAATTCGACCGGAAATCGCAGCGTCGTTTGGACCGACGCCGTCACGGGCAACAGCGCCACCACGACGTTCAACGGCTCGACGTCGAGCGCGCCCGCCTCGCTCGCGGACTACGCAAGCAAGGTGACGGTCCAGGCGGACGCCTCGGGCGTGATTCGCCTCACCGGCGCCGCGGCGGCCGGCGGCTCGGGCGGATTGCCCAATATTTTCATCAACGGCCTGCGCGTCTCGCCCTATGGCGGCACACCCTTGCCGCTCGTGGAGGCGGAGTCGGGCACGCTGGGCTCCGACTACGCGGTGGCCACGGTGGGTGGGGCGACGGCGATCTCGCCGACGGTAAATAATAGCGCGTTCACGCCGGGAGCGGCTTCTCGAGTGGCGACCTACTCGGTGAAGTTTCCCTTCGCGACGATCTATCAGCTCTACGCGCGGGTTTACGTCGGCGCGGGTGCGTTCAACGACGACAGCTTCTTTTATGCGGCGAGCTTCGGCGCGAAGTCACCGACCACCGGTTCGGACTGGGTGGCGGTGCTTTCCGGGCTGACCGATACGGGCTACGTGAACTCCGCGGACACGATCGTCGTCGGCGGCGGTTCGGCGGGAACGCAGGTCTGGAAGTGGATCAAGTTCGGCACCTTCTTCACCGTGAACGAGGGCGCGCTTACCCAGACCTTTCAGATCGGCTCGCGCGAGGATGGCTTTTCCATCGACAAGCTCGCCTTCGCGCCGGCCGACGTGCCGCTGACCGTCGCCGAGCTGGAGTCGGGCATCCTTCCGGAGCGACCGCCGACCGAGGTTTTCGAAGGGCCGGACGGCGTCGCGCTGCATCGCTTCGACGAGCCCTACAAGGCGACCAACTACGAGGGCGCGCAGCCCCGAGGCGGCCTCGTGGCCGTGAACGGCGTCCTCTGGGGCGCGAGCTCGGGCGGTGGTCTGCAAGGCGCGGGCACGCTCTACTCGCTCACGACGGACGGGGCCTTGATCGACATAGCCAACACCCTTCCGGCCGAGATCGGCCCCGGGCACCCTCACGGCGCGCTTACTCCGGGACCGGGCCGCGTGTTCTACGGCGTGTCGCAGATTGGAGGGTCGAGCGGAACCGGCACGGTTTTCAAACGCGAGGCGAACGGTTCGCTCGTGGTGCTGCGTAACTTCGCCGCACTGGCGCAGCACACGGGACTCAACACCGGCGGCGCCCTGCCGTGCGAGGCCTTGCTGCTCTCCGGCTCCACGCTCTATGGCGCGACCGAGCTTGGCGGCGCCAACGGCCAAGGCGTGCTGTTCTCCGTGAACGTGGACGGCTCCGCGTTCACCGTGCTGAAAGAGTTTGGCGCCCTGTCCCCGGCGACTGGGAAAAATGCCGACGGCGCCAAGCCCCGGGGCGGGCTCCTGCTTTCCGGCGGCAAGCTTTACGGTGTCGCGACGGCTGGCGGAGCGGGCGGCGCGGGCGTGGTGTTTTCGGTTGGTCCGACTGGAGCCGCCTACACCGTGCTTCACAACTTTTCCGCCCTCGACGCGGACACGGCGGCCAACATCGGGGGCGCGTTTCCCTCCGCCGGTCTTGCGCTCGTGGGAGACCGCTTGCATGGCGTCACGCTCGCGGGCGGCGCGGGCGGTCAGGGAACGGTGTTCGCTCTCGATACCGACGGGAGCGATTTCGCCACGCTGCGTGATTTTCCGGCGCTTGACCCGCTCACGGCGGGCAACGCCGACGGCGCGGCGCCGGTCGCCCGCCTGACCGCCTCGGGAAACCTGCTCTACGGCACCACCTCGGCGGGAGGCGTTGGTGGTGCGGGCACCGTGTTCGCGCTGGATGTTTCAGATTCGGTATTGCGCACGCTGCATTCTTTTTCGGCTCCCGATTCCAATGGGCTGAACGCCCGCGGCGCGTTTCCCGTCGCGGAGGTGTTGCGCCTTGGCGACACGCTTTACGGCACGACGGTGGCGGGCGGCCCCGGCGGCACCGGAGTTGTTTTCGCCATTCCGCTTCCGATCACGATCGAGATCGCCGCGCGGGCCGGGGCGGGAAGCTCGCCCGATCTGGTCGTCACCGGGCGCGGCGGCCCTTTCTCGACTTACGCCGTTCAGGCTACGAGCGACTTGGGCGTTCCCGGATCGTGGCAAACGGTGCTCACGGGCGCGGCCGACGCCAGCGGCCGTCTCGTTCACACCGAGTATAACCAATCCGCGCCGCGCCGTTTTTTCCGGCTGCTGACCAATCCCTGAACCGCCGTCGCACCTTCCGGCCCGTTATCCGTCATGCGATTTTCCGTTTC
>CBIHRE010000056.1:0-15129 GCA_966212385.1 uncultured Akkermansia sp.
CGGAAGCCGCTTTTTTGGGCGTAGTGGGCGAGGGCGCGGCCGTGCTCGTCCTTGAGGGTGAGGAGGAGGGAGTAGAGGCGGGGTTGCTCGGCGGACCAGGGCTCGATGGCGAGGCCTTCGATGCGGGCGCGGGCGGAGTGCTCGCCGCGGGCGGGGGCGAGGCCGGAGAGGGTGCGGCGAGCTAGGGCGCGGCCGCGGGAATCAAGCAGCGAGGCGTCGATGGAGTAGGGGCGCTCGCGGCCGGCGTAGTCGCGGGTCCAGGCGGCGAGGTCGAGGGCGCCGGCGCGGTAATCGTCGGCGAGGGTGGCGTTGATCTCGAAGTCGCGGATGTCGAGGTCGGCGGAGGACCAGAGGTAGACGTCGCGAAAGATGCCGGAGAGGCGCCAGTAGTCCTGGTCCTCGAGGTAGGCGCCGTCGCTGTAGCGGTAGACCTCGACGGCGAGGAGGTTTTCGCCGGGTTGGAGGTAGGGGGTGAGGTTGAACTCGGCGGGGGTGCGGCCGTCCTCGGAGTAGCCGACGTGGCGGCCGTTGACGTAGAGGTGAAAGGCGGAGGCGACGCCGTTGAAGACGACGAAGGTCTGGCGTCCGGTCCAGTCGGCGGGGACGTTGAAGGCGCGGCGGTAGCTGGAGACGGGGTTACGTTCGCGGCTCGTGGTCCAGCTGGCGGGAGGCTCGCCCATGACGCGCGGGGCGTCTTGGCGGAACGGATACGTGATGTTGGTGTAGATGGGCGTGCCGTGGCCGTGGAGCTCGACGTTGGATGGGACGGGGATGGTCTCCCATGCGGAGTCGTCGAAGCCGGGTTGTTCAAAGCCGACGGGGCGTTGGTCGGGGGCGCTTACCCAGCGGAAGCGCCAGTCGCCGTTGAGGCTGCGGCGCCAGGGGCTGGCGTCGCGCGGTTTTCCGAGAGCGTCGCGGGCCTCGGGGAAGGGCATCTTAGCGGCGTGGGGAGCCTCTTTGTTGATGCGGAAGACGGCTTGGTTTTCCCAGGCCGGCGGGGATGCGTCGGCGGCGGAGGCGGCTTGCGCGGGGACGAGGATGGAAGCGCCGAGGGCGGCGAGCAGCAGGCGGCGGGAGAAGGCCCGGCCAAGGGTGCGGAGCGGGGGCATATGCGAGGGGATGGTGGTTGAAAAAAGGGGGGATGGGCGGGGCGGGTCAGCGGGCGGGCCGGCTGAGCGGGTCGGTCTTCATGTCGTGCTCGAGCGGGTGGCTTGCGGACTCGACGCCGGCGGGGAAGGGGCGTTTGGCGAAGGTTTGGAAATAGAGGAGGCAGGCGTCGCGCCAGATGCGGGCGTCGCGTTCCTGGACCGCGAGCTTTTCGGCTACGGCGGCGTGGAGGGCGGGATCGATGTCGGCGGCGAGAGCGGTCCAGTCCTTGCGCGCGGCGGCCACCCAATCGACGCCGTGCTGGTAGCGGAGGCAGAGTTCGTCCCAGAGCGGGCGGCCGGAGCGCATGCGGTGATCCCACGGCACGCGGTGAAACCAGAGCAGCAGTTCCTCCGGGCAGGTCGCGAGATCGGCGAAGCGCTCGCGGGCTCCGGGGTGATATTGGGCGACGGAGTTGCTGCCGGTGGCGGTGCGGTCAAAGCCGATGCCGTCGTCGGAGGCGCGGTGAAAATAGACGGGGTTCCAGTCGGGACGAGGCAGGTCGGAGCACCAGGGCTGGGGGCCGTAGTGGTGGTCTTTCCACATGAGATGGTGAAGGCCGAGCGGCATCGAATAATCGACGACGGCCTCGCGGGACTCGACGAGGAGGCGGACCACGGTGTCCACCGCGGGGTGGGCGCGGGTGAGCGTCTGCCCGGTCCATTCGCGGGCGATCTCCTCGGACGAGAGGGCGGGGTTCCAGGCGAGGCGGCCGAAGGCATACCAGTTGGCCAGCGCGAGAGGATGGCCGGTCCAGTCGCGGTCGGAGCCGGTGTTGGCGACGCCGGCGATGCCGGTGAGGCGTTGGCCGAAGAGCGAGCCGTCGACGGCGCGAAGGACGGTGGAGCCGGGGCTGCGGGCGTGGGTGTCGGCGTCGAAAAATTCGCGCCACATCGGGGCTAGGAAGGCGAGCTGGCGGGATTGGCCGAGGTATTCCTGGGTGATTTGGAGCTCGGGCATGATCTGCGTTTTTTCCATGCCGCCGAAGAGCGGGTGGAAGGGCTCGCGCGGCTGGAAGTCGAGCGGGCCGTTTTTGACCTGAAGGAGCACGTTGGGCGCGAAGCGGCCGTCGAGGGGCTTGAGCGCGTGGTAGGCTTGCCCAATGCGGTCGGAGCCGGGCTCGGGTTCGTAGACGAAGGCGCGCCACATGACGACGCCGCCGCGCGGGGCGAGGGCGGCGGCGAGCATGTTGGCGCCATGGGCGTGGGTGCGTTTGTAGGTGAGCGGGCCGGGCTGGCCCTCGCTGTTGGCCTTTACGAGGAAGCCGCCGAAGTCGGGGATGAGCGCGTAGATCTCGTCGGCCTTGGCGCGCCACCAGGCGGCGACCTCGGGGTCGAGCGGGTCGGCGCGGGGAAGTCCGCCGAGCTCGATGGGCGCGGAGAAACGGGCGCTGAGGTAGACGCGCAGGCCGTAGGGGCGAAAGACCTCTGCGATGGCGGCGGTCTTTCGCAGGTAGTCGGGGGAGAGGCTTTGGGCGCTGGCGTTGACGTTGTTGAGCACGGCGCCGTTGAGGCCGAGGGAGGCGTTGGCGCGGGCGTAGTCGAGGAGGCGTGGGTCGCGCGTGTCGGGGAGCTCGTCCCAGTTCCAGAGCGAGCGGCCCGCGTAGCCGCGCTCGATGGAGCCGTCGAGGTTGTCCCAGTGGTTGAGGAGACGGAGCGCGAAGCGCGGTTTTTCCCGCGCCTCGAGGGTCTCCGGCGAGGGCCGGGTTTGGACGAGGCGGAGAAAATGAAAAGCGCCGTAGAGAGCGCCGAGGTCGGTGGAGGCGGCGATGATCGTGACGGGGCGGCCATCGAGCATCGCGTGGCGGATGAGGAAACCGTCGGCGCCGAGCGGCGCGAGTTGGGGGCCGAGCTTGAGCGCGGCGACGTGTGGCGAAGAGGCGGGAGTGCCGACCAGGAGCGCGCCGTCGCCAGGCTGGTCGGCGATCGGGAGTTCGCGGCCGAGGAGGGCGGAGAGGCCGGCTACGAGCTCGCGGCGGGTGGCCTCACGGGTTGGGGAACCGCGCGGCGCGACAAGCGAGGTGATACGGCCGCGGTAGGTGGAGGCGATTTCGGCGGGGAGCGGATCGTGGCGGAGCCAGAGGCGATAGCCGTCGTCGGCGAGGGCGGGGGCGGAGGGCAGCCAGAGGAGCAGGATCGCGACGAGTCCAAGGAAGGGGCGGCGGAGCAGGCGGACGCGGGGTGGCGGCGGATGGGGCATGGGGACGAGCGTGGGGGAGGCGAGGCGGCGGTCGGGAAAAAATAGATTCACCTTGACTGGATTTCACGTTAAATCATTTGTTTTTGTCGAGCTTGGCTCCCTTTGTCCCGGCTCGCTGCTTTCCCCATTCTTTTTTTGTTACCGCTGAACACGCCCGCGACCGGCGATATGTCGCTCTTGCCGTCGGCGCTTGGTTTACCCTTCGGATGCTTTCTGTTTCTCCCTTTCGCTTCGGACCGTATGTCGCGGCTCTCGTGCTCTGGCTCGCGCTTTCCGCGGTCGTCAGGGCGCAGCTGCCGACGCCGACCTATGGTTGGAATCTCGGCAACACGATGGAGCCGCCGAGCGGCGAGGGCGCCTGGGGGCCGCCGGCTTCCCAAGCCTTGATCAACGGGGTCGCCGCCGCGGGGTTCAACACCGTGCGTCTTCCCGTGTCGTGGGACGCCCATGCCAACCAGACCACCTACAAGATCGATCCCGTCTGGATGGCGCGGGTCAAGCAGGTGGTCGACTGGTGCTTCGCCCGCAATCTCACCGTGGTGCTCAATTGCCACTGGGACAACGGGTGGTTGCAGAACAACATCACTGACAAGGTGGACCCGGTCATCAACGCGAAGATGCGCGCCTACTGGACGCAGATCGCCACGACTTTTGCGTCTTACGACAGCCGTCTGCTTTTCGCCGCAGCGAACGAGCCCCACTGCGAAACCCCCGCCCAGTGGGAGACCTTGCGGGTCTACTACGAAACCTTCGTGAGCGCGGTGCGCTCCCGCGGCGCCAACAACGCGTCCCGCTGGCTCGTGTTCCCCGGGCCGAACACGGACGTCGTTCTCACCGACAAATTGATGAACACCTTGCCGCGCGATCCGACGCCTCGGCGCATGGTGGTCGAGGTTCATTTCTACACCCCCTTCAATTTTTGCCTGATGGAGGACGACCAATCTTGGGGCAAGGTATTCTATTTTTGGGGCAAGGGTTACCATCATCCGACGCGCACGGACCGTAACGCCACCTGGGGCGAGGAGGCGGAGCTGGAGGCCTTGTTCGACAAGTTGAAGACCAAGTTCGTCGATCACGGCATCCCGGTCTTGCTGGGCGAATTTCAGGGCAAGCGGCGCCGTGTGTCGCGGGACTTGGACGGCCCGGACCACAAGCTCCACTCGGCGTCCGTCACCTATTTCCACCAGTTCGTCGTGTCCGCCGCCAACAGCCGTGGCATCAAGCCCGTCTACTGGTCCACCCCGGGCGGGATCTTCGACTGGAAAACAGGCGCGCTGACCGATCCGGACAACGCGCGTGCCTTGACCGGTCGCGGCGCGCTGCCGCCGCCTTCCGAGTGCAAAGGCACGACTCTTTCGGTCGGGGCGATCACGGTGGGCGCGGTCGAAGTGGACAAGGACAAGAAACGTGGGCGGGCCGTCGTGTCCGTGGTGAACAGCTGCGGCTACCCGGTCGCCGGCGCGACCGTGACCGGCGATTTCACCGGCACGATCAGCCAGCGCGGCGTGTCGGCAGTGAGCGACGCGGCCGGCCTCGCTGTGCTCTCGACGGATCGTGACGTCCGGGGTGCGCTCGTCGCCAAGTTCTGCGTGACCCGCCTCGCCAAGGACGGCCTGACCTACAAGCCCTCGGCGAACGTCGAAACCTGCGACCGAAATTGACGTTTTCCTCCTTTGGCACGGGCGGCGGACACGGCTCTCCCTTGGTCGTGTTTCGCGCCATGCCATCCTCGACAGTCCACCCCACCCCCAAAAAAATGCACAGACCACTGACCCGCGCGTTTCTCAAGATCGCGTGCTTGCTTACCCTCCCGGCGGCCGCCGCCTTCGCGCAACTGTCCACCCCGACCTACGGCTGGAACCTTGGAAACACCATGGAGCCGCCGGCCGGCGAAGGGGCTTGGGGGCCGAAGGCCTCCCAAGTCCTCATCAACGGCGTCGCCGACGCCGGGTTTAACACGGTCCGCATCCCGGTGTCGTGGGATGTCCACGCGAACCAGACCAACTACCAGATCGACCCGGCCTGGATGGCCCGCGTGAAGCAGGTCGTGGATTGGTGCTACGCGCGGAACCTCACCGTCATCATCAACTGCCACTGGGACAACGGTTGGCTGGAGAAAAACGTCACCGACACGGTGAATCCTACGATCGACGCGAAGATGCGGTCCTATTGGACGCAGATCGCGAACGCCTTCGCCGGCTACGACAGCCGACTCCTCTTCGCCGGAGCCAACGAGCCCGACGTCAGCACCGCCGCCCAGTGGAACACCCTGCGGACCTACTACAACACATTCATCAGCGCCGTCCGCTCCACGGGCGGCAACAACGCCTCCCGCTGGCTGGTCTTTTCCGGCCCCAAGACCGACATAGACGCCACCGACCAACTGGTGACCACCTTCCCCACCGACTCGACGCCGGGGCGTCTCGTTGCCGAGGTCCACTATTATTCGCCTTACCAATGGGCGCTGATGGGTGAGGATGCTTCTTGGGGCAAATGCTTCTATTTTTGGGGCCAGGGCTACCACCACGCCACGCGCGCCGACCGCAACGCAAACTGGGGCGAGGAAGATTACATGGCGGCGCAGTTCGACAAGATGAAGGCTCGCTTCGTGAACCACGGCATCCCCGTGCTGATCGGCGAGCATCAGGCCCTGAAGCGCGGCGTCGGTTCCGATCTCTATGGCGCGGACTACGAACTGCACGCGGCATCGGTGACCTACTTCTACAAGACGATGACTGCCATGGCCAATAGCCGGGGGCTGAAGCCCGTCCAGTGGTGCACGCCCGGCGGCGGAGTGTTCAATTGGTCGACCGGCCAGTTGCAGGATCAGAGCATTGCCCGCGCCTTGACCGGCGGCGCCGCGCTTCCTCCCCCGGGCGGCGGCGGTATCGTCGCCAACGGCCTCTACAAGATCGTCGCCCGCCACAGTGGCAAAGTGATGGAAGTCGCCGGCCTTGGCCGCGACGACGGCGCCAACGTGCAGCAGTGGGGCTACTGGTGGGGCGAGAGCCAGCGCTGGACCCTGACGCATCTGGGCAACAACCAATACAGCATCATCGGCGCCCAGAGCGGAAAAGCCCTCGACGTGTCGGGCGGGAACACGGGCAACGGAGCCAACGTGCAGATCTGGACGCCCACCAACGGCAACAACCAAAAGTGGACGATCACGTCGGTTGGCGGCGGCTACTATCGGCTGACGCCGGTCCACGCCCCGAGCATGTGCTTGGACGTGAAGGACTATTCGTCGAACGACCAAGCCAACATCCACATCTGGACCTATTACGGCAGCTACAATCAGCAGTGGTCGTTCCAAGCGCCTTGATCCCCGAGAACGCGAGGGGCGATCGCTAGCCTCCACTTGTCGGACCGCCTCGCCCGACGCCCGCGTGTCAGACGCGGCGTCGGGCTTTTTTCGTTTTGGTCGCCCCGAGGCGGAGGCATGGAGCGCTTTCGCCTCGGCGACGTATCGAC
Source organism: uncultured Akkermansia sp. (assembly GCA_966212385.1). Classification (GTDB taxonomy): domain Bacteria; phylum Verrucomicrobiota; class Verrucomicrobiia; order Opitutales; family Opitutaceae; genus IMCC26134_A. The sequence continues at coordinate 6,817 of CBIHRE010000056.1, forward strand.
CATCCAAATACGGATGCCACGAGGCGCCGACGTGGGAGGTGAAAACCTGGGAATGGAAATTTTTGGTTTGATTTCTCGATAAATCATAATTCCTCTCGTGCTCCCGGCGCGCTCTTGCGCCCGTTTCACCCCATTTCGTTACCCCCGTCTTCGAAAATCGCCTTGCACGGCCGCCGCCCACCTTGGTCGCGCCGTCCGAGAACATTTAGATCCCAGACCTTCCCCAACTCATCGCTTCGGACGCGCGTCGTCGGGGTTTTCCTGCACGATGCCGAGCCATCCGGACGGTGCGGGCTTTGTCTCCGGGGGTTTCTGTTCGCGCTTTCGGCATTTTGTCCGGCTCGTCCCCCGCCAACGGGACGAGATCCGTTCGATATTCAACCCCTGGCTCCAAAACCCGATCGGGATGTTTATGTTCCTTCGTGAACGCTTAGTCAGATTATCGGCCCTTCTGGGCCTCGCCGCCGCCTTAATGGGCGGGCATTTATTCGCCCAAATTCTTTCGAATCTCGGAAGCACGGCCCCCACGCCCGGAGCGAACGACATTTCCCAGCTCTCGACTCAGGGCAACACGTTCAACCCCGACGGGCTGAATTATTTCACGGACAACTATACAACTTTTGGCAACGGCGAGCCGGGGCAGACCTTTACCACCGGCGCGAATGCCGGCGGCTATGTGATGAGCTCGCTGGCGCTGAAGACGGGCGGCATCGGCGGTTCCTCCGGCACCACCACGCCGCAACCCTACTATCTGCACATTTATTCCATCGCGGGGAGCACCGCCACGCTGCTGCAAACCTACACATCCGGAAATGTTACGTTCACTGACGGCGACTGGCTGCGATGGACCGGCTTTTCTGTGGCACTGGCGCCTAATACCACCTATGCCTTTTCCTTCGGAAAAGCCAGTTCGACGAGCAGTTATGCGCCGATGGCCGTGGCGACCAACCAATACGCCGGCGGAGAAATTGCACAGATCAAGCCGAACACCGGTGGGGTTACCTATGGCAACACCCACACATTTGATTCGGTGTTTAATTTGGGGCTGACGCTGGCCACCACGCCGACAGTCAGCTCAATCAAGGTGTCGCCAACGGCCACCGTGCCGGCTGGCGTTACAACGACATTTACCGCGTCCGTGGCGGGTGCCCTGCCAATGTCCTATCAGTGGCAATTCGACAACGGCGGTGGTTTTGTCAACTTGCCCGGAGCCAACTCGAGCACGCTTTCGTTCACCGCCGCCATGGCCAACGCCGGTTCTTATCGTCTGGTGCTGACCAACAGCTTCTGAACCATGTCGAGTGCTCCGGCGTCCCTCGCGGTGTCGCCCAGGGTCAACAACATCCCCGCCTCCATCCCTTTCCCGCAACCGACTTACGGGTTCAACATCGGCAATAAACTCGAGTTGAACTGGGGGGCGCCCAACCCGGCGGTGCTCTACAATGCGGCTTACAAAGGGTTTAATGCCGTGCGCGTCCCGTGCGCGTGGAGTAAAAATTCCACCACCACCGTCGTTAATGGCGTTACCCGGTATATCATCAATCCCACCTACATGGCGCAGGTCAAACAGACCGTGGATGCGGCGGCGGATGCAGGCCTGTATGTCGTGATCAATTGTCACGCGGATGACAACTGGTTGGAAAAAAGCGTTACGACTTCCATTGATCCGGTCGTTAACGCGAAGATGAAGGATTTTTGGACGCAGATCGCCACGACCTTCGCCAATTACGACAACCATCTGCTCTTCGCCGGCGCGAATGAACCGGACATCCATAGCCAGGATGAGATGAAGGTGCTGGTGTATTACTACCAGACTTTCGTGAATGCCGTGCGCGCCGTTGGCGGCGGTAACACCAACCGCTGGCTGGTTATGTCAAGCGTATCGGATCCGACGTGGATGAATGCCCTGCCGACGGACACGGTTCCCAACCGCCTGATGGTCGAATACCATAATTACACGCCGTCGTTATTCAGTATCATTCACACCGATCAATCCTGGGGCACGGCGATTTACTTCTGGGGGAAGGCCTACAATTACGCGGGTAACCCAACTCGCAACGCCACCTGGGGCGAGGAAAATGACACCGACACGGGGTATCAACAGTTGGCCGACTTGTATGTGAGCAAAGGGATTCCAGTCATGATCGGCGAATTTGGCGCGTCACCGTCGGGACTGACCGATCCCACGCAGAGAGCCTACAACGTGGCTTCCGTGCTTTATTGGGACAAATATCTCGCGGAATCCGCACGCGCTCATGGATTGAGTCCGTTTTACTGGAGCACGGGTGGCGATCCCTTTGACTATGACACCGGAGCGATAACGAGACCCGATATTATCTCTGCTGTGACTGGCGGAACAGTCCCTCCGCCGCCCAACGGCGCTCCATACGCCGCGTCGGGTCTCACCGCGACCGGTGGCGCCGGCCAGGTCTCCTTGTCTTGGACGGCGGGCAGCGGAGCGACCAGCTATAATCTCTACCGAGGCACGACGAGCGGCGGCGGGAGCAAGCTCGCCCCGGTGGCGACCGGCATCACCGGCACGTCTTACACAAATACCGGCCTCGCCTGCGGCACGACCTACTACTATCAGGTGGTTGCGGTCAACGCCTCCGGCATATCCGGCTTTACGCCCGAAGCCAAAGCCACGACCTCCGGCGCGGCGTCCGCCGATTCGGCGCAATACAACTTTGAGTCCACGACGCAAAATTGGTCGGGCGGCGGAGGCATTGTTTCCGGCGTCGCGACTTCGACCGTGCAAAAGTATGCCGGCAATCAATCGCTGGCCGTGAACTTCAATGGCACGGCGGCGGGCACCGGTTCCCCCTCCGTGGGCAATGTTGCGGTAACGCCCGGCTCGACGATCACCTTCCGCGTCTGGATCCCCAGCGGCAGCCCGATCACTTCGATTCAGCCCTATCTGATGGACGCTAACTGGAGCTGGTCCAGCAGCTGGTATGGCAGCTTCACGCCCAATGCATGGAACACCTATAGTTTGACCGTGCCTGCGAATGCCACGTCGCCCTTGAATGTGCTCGGTATTCAGATCTCCACCAGCGGCGCATGGACCGGCACCTGTTACATTGATTCTGTTTCCATGCCTGCGGTGGGTCCGGATTTCACGCTGGCGGCAAGTCCCGCCAGCCTGACCGTGAACAGCGGGACCAGCGGCACCAGCACCGTCACCGTGAATGCGATCAACGGCCTGAATGCCGTTTACACGCTCAGCGCGGCCAATCTGCCGAGCGGCGTCACGGCCACCTTTGCGCAAAATCCGATCATCGGCGGTTCGAGCGTGCTGACGCTCACCGCATCCAATTCCGTGACCCCCGGCACATCGAATGTGCAGGTCACCGCCACCGCCGGCCTGATCAGCCACACGACGACCATCGCTCTCACGCTGACCGTCCCCCCGCCTCCCGCGCCCGCCGGTCTGAGCGCCACCGCCGTTTCGAGCAGCCAGATCAATCTGAGCTGGAGCGCTGCGTCCGGCGCGACGAGCTACAACGTGAAACGCTCCACCACGAGCGGCGGGCCCTACACGACGGTGCAAACCGGCGTGACCGGCACGAGCTTCAACAACACCGGCCTGAACGCCTCCACGACCTACTACTACGTCGTGAGCGCGGTGAACGCCGGCGGCGAAAGCGCCAACTCCGCGCAGGCTTCCGCGACCACCCAGGCCAACCTAGGCCCGCTCCCCTCGGGCTGGGCGGGTGGCGACCTCGGCGCCGTGGGCGCGTCGGGATCCTCCGGATACACGAACGGCGTTTACACCGTCAACGGCTCCGGCGCGGACATCTGGGGAACGGTGGACGAAGCCTATTTCGTCCGCCAGCAGATCACGGGCGACTGCGACATCCGAGCCCGCGTGGCCTCGCTGTCGAACACCCACGTCGCCGCCAAGGCGGGCGTGATGATCCGCGAATCGCTCAACGCCAACTCCCCCCACGCGATGGTCAACGTGACCCCCTCCGCGGGCGCCGAGTTCATCCGCCGCACGACGACGGGCGGCTCGAGCACGGCCACGGGCGTCGGCGGCGTCGCCGCCCCGCACTGGGTGCGCCTCGTGCGCAGCGGCAACACCTTCACCGCCTACCGCTCCGCCGCCGGCGCGACCTGGACCGTGATCGGCACCGACACCATCGCGATGAGCTCCACCGTTTACGCCGGCCTCGTCGTCACGAGCCACAACGACGGCGTGCTCGCCACGGCCACCCTCGACAACGTCTCGCTCACCGCGCTGCCCAGCCCGTGGCAGTCGGCCGACATCGGTGCGGTCGGCGCCACCGGCGGCGTCACCCAGACCAACGGCACCTTCACCGTCACGGGCTCGGGCGCAGACATTTGGGACAACGCGGATGAGTTCCGCTACGTTTACCAGACCGCCAGCGGCGACTGCGAAGTGGTGGCCCGGGTGGCCTCCGTGCAGAACACCAACGTCTGGGCGAAGGCCGGCGTGATGATCCGCGAAAGCCTGAACGCCAACTCCAGCCACGCGATGGTGGTCGTGACCCCCGGCAGCGGGGTCTCCTTCCAGCGGCGCACCAGCACCGGCGGCAGCTCCTCCGACACCACGACCGGCGGCCTAGGCGCGCCTTATTGGGTGCGGCTCGTGCGCAGCGGAAGCACCTTCACCGCCTATCGCTCCGTCGACGGTTCGAACTGGACCACCATCGGGTCGCAGACGATCTCGATGAGCTCCACCGTCTATATCGGCCTCGCCGTCACCAGTCATGCCGGCGGCACGCTCTGCACGGCCACGTTCGACAACGTCACGGCCGCGCCCTGAGACGATGGCCGATCAAAGGCAGATAACTAAAAACACCGTCACCGCTCCGCGACCCCTTCGCGGGCCGGCGGGACTGGCCGCTCTCCTGGTCGTTGCCACGATGGCGCTCGCGGTCGTGGAAATAGCTCCGCCCGCGGGTTATTTAAAATCGCCCTCCGTCCGAGCCGGTCGCCCTGCGCGACCGGCGCCGGACGAGTCGGCTTCGCGGTTTGTTCCCGAACAGAACCGAGATGCCGAGCCCGCGCTGGCCGTTCTGGCGGACGCCATCCGGGACGAGTCCGACCCGACCGTTCGCGAAGCGCGGATCGACATGTTCCTCCGCCGCCTGGCGGCGGAGGATTTTCCGGCGGCCATGTCGCGACTCTCCCGGCTGGGGTCCGGTCCGCAGGTGGACCAACTCGGAGCGCGGCTCATGCGTCGTTGGGCCGAAGCGGACGTCGAGGCCGCGTCCCGCTGGGCCGCCACTTCGTCGGACGGTTCCTTGCGCCCGATCTTGCTGGAGCAGGCGGCTCTCGTCTGGGCCGGACGGGACCTGCCGCGCGCTTCGGAGTGGGCGCGATCCCTGAATGCGGAGGCCGAGCGCGACGAAGCGCTTCGCATGATCGCCCACGAGGCCGTGCGCACCGAACCCGTCGTCGCGCTGGCCATGGCCGTCGAGCTGCCTGCCGGCGAGCCGCGCGCTCAGCTGATGTTGCGAGCCGCTTCGGAATGGGCGTCGACGGATCCGAAAGGCGCCGTCGCTTGGGCGAGCCAGATCGCCGACTCCACGCTCCGCGAATCGGTTCTCGCCGGCGTGGCCATGGCGTGGGGAGACAAGGATCCGGTGGCGGCGGCGACGCTTGCCGTCACGGAACTAGCGCCCGGCCGGGTGCAGGCCGACGCCGTCGTCTCGATCGTGCAGCGCTGGGCGCAGGCGAATCCGCAGGCCGCCGCCCGCTGGGTGTCGACGTTTGCCGAAAGCACGATGCGTGACGCCGCCTTGGATAATCTCGCGAAGCTCTGGACCGGGGAGGTCCGCGGCGCCCCTGGATCGTGATCGGCCGCGTCGCTGAAACATTCCCCCCTCGACGGCGGGCGAGCCCCTGTTCCCGACGCCGGGAGATCGAACCAAGGGCGGAGGGTGCTCTCGTCCACCAGGGATCCAGAAGCAATCAGCGCGTCGTGCGACTCGCCGCCGGTGCCTTGAGAAACCCTCGGCCCGCCAGCCACGCGAGACACGCCGCGTCCCAGGCCGGAGCGCCGTTGCCCGGCGAAGGGAGACCGAGGCCGTGGCCTCCTTTTTCGTAGAGGTGCAACTCGAAGGGAACTCCGGCGCGTCGGAAGGCGGCGGCGAATTGCAGGCTGTTTTCCACCGGCACGAGGCCGTCTTCGACCGTGTGCCAGAGGAAGCAGGGTGGCGTGTCGGCCGTGACCTGGGTCTCGTTGGAGAGCAGGTGGACGAGTTCTTCGGGCGGATTCTCGCCGAGCAGGTTGTCCTTCGAGCCGGCGTGCGTGAAGCCGCCCATCGAGATCACCGGGTAGCAGAGAATGCCGAGGTCGGGGCGGGAACTTTCGCGCTCGATCGGGTCGGCGGCCTCGGATTTGCCGGCGTCGAAATGAGTGAGCAACGTGGATGCGAGGTGGCCGCCGGCGGAGGAGCCGATGATGCCGATGCGCGAAGGATCTAGCCCTCCGGAGCGGGCCCGCGCGCGGAGCGTGCGCAAGGCACGGGCGGCATCTTGGAGCATAGCGGGGTGGCGATAGCCGGCGGAGCCGAGCCGATATTTGAGGACGTAGGCGGTGACGCCGCGGGAGGCGAACCACTCCGCGTAACCCTTGCCCTCATGGTCGGCGAGGAAGCCGTAGCCGCCGCCGGGCAGGACGAGCAGGGTGGCTCCATTGGCCGGGCCCTGGGAGGGCGCGTAGCGGGTAAGGGTGGGGATGTCGTGCGGCTGGGCTCCCTTGGCGTCGGGCGCGCCGGCCGGCCACAGCGGTTCAGGTGCCGAGGCCTCGATGGCCGGGCCGGGCATGGCCAAGGCGGCGACGGCGGCCGGCACGGAGGACGGGGCGGGAACGGGGGCGAGGCCGGACATCGCGCGTCAGGGGGAGGCGATGGTGCCGGACGCCACCATCTCCGCGATGCCGGGGGCGATCCCGTCGCGCCAGCCGAGAAGGGTGATGCGCAGATAACGGCCGGCGGTGGGGGTGCCTTGCACGGAGTGGGTGGCCCACAGGTTGGGGACATCGGCTTGCTCGTCCTTGGTGAAGGGACGCCAGTCGTGTTCGCCGTCGTTTGATACCTCGACCCGGAAACGCCAGACGCCGCCCTCGCGGAAGTTGAGGCGTAGCGAGGTGACCTTGACGATGCGTTCGAGGTCGATGCGCAGCCATGGGGCGGCGTCGCCGGGGGCGGCTTCCCAAGCGGTGAGCAGGTTGCCGTCGTTGGCGTGGCGGGCGGAGCGGCCGGGGGCCTCGCTGCTGGCGCGGGTCGGGTTCTCGAGGCCGAACTTGTGCCACTCGCCGGTGGCGGGCGCGGCGGAGAAGCGTTTGTAGGGACGGGGCGCGGCGGGCGGGGTGATGCCGGGGACGAACTTGGGCTCGCCGAGGGATGTGATGCGCAGGGAGGCGTCGGCGAGGCCGGGCGAGGTGGCGCGGATCACGGTTTCCCCCGCGTGGAAGGAGCGGAAGGAGATGGCGGCGACGCCGTCGCGGATGGCGATGTCGGAGTCGGTGGCGAAGGTGATGGAGGGGCCGGTGGGGAACTCGCCGGGGCCGGACTCGATGGAGAGCGTGATCTCGGGGCAGTTGCTCAGCGGCGCGCCGTCCTTGTCGACGACGGTGACGACGAGGTGGACGTCGTCGGTGCCGTCGACGGAGCGCAGGGTGGTCTTGTCGGCGCTGAGGCGGAGCGCTGCGGCGACGCCGGGCTGCGGCCAGGCGGGCGGGGGGACGCCGAGGTTTTCGTTGCGATACCAATACCACTGGCGCTTCGGCAGGCGGAAGTAGTCGACCATGCCCATGGCGCCGAAGGTGCGGCCGGCGATGCTGCCGTGGTCGAAGCCACACCAGATGAGCTCGCCGCTGCGCCAGGGAAGGCGCCAGGAGCCGGGTTTGGCGGGATCCGCGCTGGGTGTGTAGGGCAGGTCGCCCCAGCCGGGGGCGTAGGAACCGGGGCGGTCCTCCATGGTGGAGCCGTATTCGGAAACGACGTTCGGGATGCCCGGATTCGGGAAGAGGCGGGCGCCGTCGCCGTTGTAGCCGGCGATGTCGCCGAGTTTGTCGATCTCTCCGCGCTGGGCGCCGCCGACGGCGGCGGGACGGGTGGGGTCGAGCTCGTGCGAATACGCCACGAGTTCGCGGAGGAAACGGCGGACCTGCGGCATCACGGAACGGTCGCTGAAGAAGGGTTCGTTGGACATGCTCCAGACGACGATGCTCGGGTGGTTGCGGTGGATGCGGATCATGTCGCGCAGGGCGGCGCGAGTGCTGGCCTCGAAGCCGACCTCGTCGGCCGGGGTGGTGGGATAGCCGCTGGCGCCCCAGGG
>CBIHRE010000057.1:0-15128 GCA_966212385.1 uncultured Akkermansia sp.
AGCGCCCAGGGCGGAACCATCGACGTGACCTCCGGGAACACCCTCACCGTCACCGGCGTCGTCTCCAGCCAGGCGACGAGCGGCTTCGGCGCCCTCGTGAAGTCCGGCGCCGGCACCCTCGTGCTCTCCGGCGCCAACACCTACGCGGGTGGCACCACGATCAACGCCGGCACGCTCGTCGCCGGCTCCAACTCCGCGCTCGGCGCCTCCTCCGCCACGCTTGCCTTCACGCCCTCCGGCGGCGGTGTATTCCAGCTCAACGGCAAGTCCGTCACCGTCGGCGGTCTCACCGGCGACGCCACGGCCGTGGTCGAAAACGGCAACGCCACCAACGGCACCCTGGTCGTCAACACCTCGGGCGCCGTCAGCTTCCCCGGCACGCTTCGCAACGGCTCCGCCGGCCTCCTCCAGCTCACCAAGCAGGGCTCGGGCACGCTCACGCTTTCCGGCGCCAACACCCACGGCGGCGACACGCTTCTCAGCACCGGCACGATCATCCTCGCGAACTCGCTCGCGCTCCAATCGAGCACGCTCAACCAACAGGTCGGCACCGGCAGCGGCCTCGTTTTCGACGCCTCGGTCTCGTCCCGCGCCTTCACCCTCGGCGGCCTCAAGAACAATGGCGCGCCCACCATCGCGCTGCAAAACAACGCCGCCTCGCCCGAGGCCGTCGCGCTCTCCGTCGGCGCCGACAACCACAACACCACCTACGGCGGCGTCTTCACCGGCTCCGGCTCCCTCACGAAGGTCGGCACCGGCAAGCTCACGCTCGCCGGAGCCAACACCTACGCCGGCGCCACCTCCGTCGCCGCCGGCACGCTCGCGCTTTCCGGCGAAGGCGCGATCGGCGCGGGCGACCTCACGCTGGCCTCCGGCGCGACCTTCGACATCACCGCATTGAACGCCTCCGCTTGCACGCTCGCCTCGCTCGGCGGCGCGGGCTCCATCGTCGCCACCGGCAAGACGCTCACCATCTCGGGCGCGCTAACCCCGGTCGGCCAACTCTCGGTGACCGGCGACCTCGCGCTCTCCGCCAGCACCGCCGGCAGCTTCTCGGTCGCCTCCGCCACGCACGACACGCTCGCGGTCTCCGGCGCGCTCACGCTGGACGGCCAGCTCGCCGTCGTCCCCGGCGCCGGCTTCTCCTTCGCCGCCGGCCAGAGCTACGACCTCTACGAGGCGGGCTCGGTCACCCTCGGCTTGGACGCCGTGACGGTGAACGGCGTCGCGCTTTCCAACGCCTCCGGCACCTGGACCGGCTCCGCCTCCGGCCTCGCCTACACCTTCGTCGAATCCACCGGCGCATTGTCGGTCGCATCCAGCTCGACCGCCACCCTGCTCGAAACCTGGCGCCAGGCGAATTTCGGCACGACGTCCAACAGCGGCACGGCGGCCGACACCGCCGACTATGACGGCGACGGCATCGCCAACCTGATCGAATACGCCACCGGCACCAACCCGACCGCGGCCAACGCCTCCGTCGTCACGGTGGGCCGTTCGGGCAACCAGCTCACCTTGACCTATACACGCATCGCCGACTCCTCGCTAACCTACACCGTGCAAGGCACGTCGGATCTTGCCGGCGGCGTCTGGACGACGGTGGCCGCGGGCAACAACCCCGCCGCGGGCACCACCGCCGGCCAGGTGACGGTTGTCGACACGGCGACGCTCGGCACGAGCACGCCCCGCCGCTTCCTCCGCCTGACCGTGAGCTACTGATCACGCGCTCTCTCGCGTTCGCTAATCCGCGATAAATCATCGGCTCGCCGGACCTGCTCCGTCGGGCCGATTTTTGATTAACGGGATACATAATCCCAATGGCTGCTTGCTTCCAGATTCTAGGTGGACGGGCGGGTCCCTCCGCCCGTGGATCGATATCCAAGCAGCGGGCGCAGGGACGCGCCCGCCCCCCCGGAACCCAGACGACGGAAATACCTGAAAAAACCAGTCGTCCGCTCAGCGCAAACCGCAGGCCTTGCGCGCGCGGTCGAGCACCGGGCCTGCGATGGCGCGGGCGCGTTCGGCGCCTTCGCGAAGCACCTGATCCACGTAACCGGCGTCGGAGACCAATTCGGCGCGGCGGGTGCGCGCGGCAGCGAAGTGGTTCCACACCTGCTCGAAAAGCGCCTTCTTCAGGTCGCCGTAGCCAAGGCCGCCGGCGCGGAGACGATTCTCCATGTCCTGCGCGTAGGCCGGCTCGGCAACGACCTTGAGGAGACGGATGGCGATGTTTTGGTCGGCGTCTGGCTTGGGCTCGGCGGGCGTGCGCGAATCCATCGGGATGCCCATGATCTTCTTCTTCGTGGCCTTCTCGTCGCCGAAGAGTTCGAGCGTGTTGCCGTAGCTCTTGCTCATCTTCTGTCCGTCGAGACCCGGCACGACGGCGGACTCGTCGCGGATGACGGACTCGGGAATGACGAAGGTCTCGCCGTAGGTGAGGTTGAACTTGATCGCCATGTCGCGCGTCATCTCGACGTGCTGCTTCTGATCGCGCCCGACGGGAACGTGGGTGGTGTCGAAAAGCAGGATGTCGGCGGCCATGAGCACCGGGTAGGTGAAGAGGCCGACGTTGGCAGCGATGCCGCGCGCGGTCTTGTCCTTGTAGCTGTGGGCGCGTTCGAGGAGGCCCATCGGCGCGAGCGTGCCGAGCATCCAGGCGAGTTCGCAGACCTCGGGCACGTCGCTCTGGCGCCAGAGCACGGCCTTCTTCGGGTCGAGCCCGCAGGCGAGCCAGTCGAGCGCAACGCCGCGGGTGTATTCGCGACGCTTCACCGGGTCGACGAGCGAGGTCATCGAGTGGTAGTCGGCGATGAAGTAGTAGCAGTCGCCCTTCTCCTGCGCGGCGATGGCCGGCTGCATCGCGCCGAGATAGTTGCCGAGATGGAGGATGCCGGAAGGCTGAATGCCGGTGAGGGTGCGCATGGATGAGCAGGGAGCGGGGAACAAGGAGCTTGGAGCCGGAGACTGGGCTTCGGAAAAGAGAAGCGTGGGGCGAAGGGCCGAGGGGTTTCAATCCCGCCGTGGCAGGTGCGAAACATTGCCTCGCTGACGGGCGATGGTGTTGGCCGGCAGATAGCCCGTGAACACGGTGCCGGGGGCGACGAGGGCGCGTTTGCCGAGCACGCTGCCGGGATTGAGGACGGAGTTGCAACCGACCTCGGCCGCGTCGCCGAGGATCGCGCCGAACTTGCGCAAGCCGCTCTCGTAGACGCGCTCGGGTGTGCGAACCGAGACGGGCTTCTGGTCGAGACGCAAATTGGAGCAGATGGCACCGGCGCCGAGGTGGGCGCCGCTACCGAGGATCGAGTCGCCGACGTAGGAAAAGTGCGGGACCTGGACCTTGTCCATGAGGAGGCAGTTCTTGAATTCGCAAGCGTTGCCGAGCACGCAGCCGGCGCCAACGATGACGTTGCCGCGAATGAATGCCCCGGGGCGGATCTCCACGCCGGGACCGATCCAGCACGGGCCGATGATCGTGCAGTAGGCGGGCAATTTCACATCCGGCGCGAGGTGCACCGCGCCCTCGATGTGCACTCCAGGCGGAAGACCGACCCAAGGATCGGGCTTGGGCAACGAGGCGAGCGCCGGGCCGATGGCCTTCAGCCAGGTCCACGGCTCGGCCTCGGGGTCGAAAAAGCGGGCAAACTCGGCGAGCGAGGGCGGAAGCGTGAAGAAGTCGGCGGCGTGCATTGCGGTCGATGTGAACGGGAGTTCACATGACCGCACGCGGAATTTTTAGTCGCCGGTCAGACAACCACGGATCGCTCAGCGCCTGGCCTGCAAAGCCGCGTGGGCCTTCGCGACCTCGACGTATTTTTCGGCGAGGCGGCGGCCGGTGCCGATCTCCTCGGGCTTGAGCGGGCGCACGACTTTGGCGGGGCGCCCCATCACCATCGAATCGGGGGGGCATTCGAAGCCCATCGTCACGAGCGAACCCGCGCCGACGATGCTGCCGGCGCCGATGCGCGCGCCGTCGAGAATGATCGAGCCCATGCCGATCAGGCAGCCGTCTTCGACCGTGCAGCCGTGCAGGGTGACGGCGTGGCCGACCGTGACGTAATCGCCGACCACCGTGCCGTGGTTGTCGGAAAGGTGGACGATGGCGTTGTCCTGGATGTTCGAGCCGCGACCGATGCGGATGATGTTGATATCGCCGCGCAGGACCGCGCCGTAAAACACGCTGGCGTCGGGGCCGAGGACAACGTCGCCGTTGACCGTGGAATTGGCGGCGATGAAGGCGGCGCCTTCGAACGCGGGGGTGCAAGCCAGGTGCTTTTGAAGTCTTTCGGTGACGGTCATGGCGGGAAGGATGGTTTCCAAACTCGCCCGGCACGGCGCCTGCGACAAGCTCCGGCCTGCTTCGCCTGTTGTCCGACAACGACCATCCCTTGTCCCCCGCTCTATGGATTTAGCGCATATCTTTCGCGGCCTGCTCGGCATCACGGCCATGCTCGGCATCGCCTATTTCTTCAGCACCAACCGTCGTGCCATCCCATGGCGGGTGGTGGGGGTGGGAATGGGGCTGCAGCTGATCGCCGCCGTGCTGATCCTGAAGGTGCCCTTCGTCCGCTCGGGCTTCGACGCGGTGGGCACGTTCTTCGTGCAACTGCTTTCGTTCACGGACGAGGGCAGCCGGCTCGTCTTCGGCTGGCTGATGGGCGTGCCTCAGGGGGCGACCTTCGCCGCGCAGGACGGCCGCAGCTTCGCGACCCATGCGCCGATCTTCGCGATCAGCATCCTGCCCAGCATCATTTTTTTCTCCGCCCTCACCACCCTGCTCTACCGCATCGGTCTGCTGCAAATCGTGGTGAAGGCATTCGCGTGGGTGATGTCGAAAACACTGCGCCTTTCGGGTGCGGAAACGCTCAGCACCTCGGCGAACATCTTCCTCGGGCAGACCGAGGCGCCGCTGCTCATCAAACCGTATCTTCACTCGATGACGCGCTCAGAGCTGCTCGCCATCATGGTCGGCGGCATGGCGACGATCGCGGGCGGCGTAATGGCGGTCTACGTCGTGTTGCTCGGCGGCGACAGCCAGGCCGAGCGGGTGCGCTGGGCCACGCACCTGCTGACGGCCTCGATCATCGCGGCGCCGGCGACGCTCGTCGTATCCAAGATGCTGTTACCCCAGACCGAGCCGGTGGACGAGGCCATGCGCATGAACGAGGAGCGCCCCGGCGAGAACCTGATCGACGCGATCTGCATCGGCACCACCGACGGTCTGAAGCTGGCGGTGAACGTCGGCGGCATGCTGATCGTCTTCACCGCGCTGGTGGCGATGTGCAACTGGTGCCTCGCGACGGGCCCGGGCAAGTGGTTCGAGCTGAACGAGGCCATCAAGTCGTCCACGGGCGGCCAGTTCGAATCATTCTCCCTGCAGTTTCTCTTCGGCATGATCGGCGCACCGATCGCATGGCTGCTTGGCGTGGATTCGGAGCACCTGCTGGCCGCGGGCCGGCTGCTCGGGGAAAAAACGGTTCTCAACGAGTTCTACGCCTACTTCTCGATGTCCAATATGCAGGCCGCCGGGCAGCTCGCGGACGAACGCACGCGCATCATCCTGGCTTACGCGCTCTGCGGTTTCTCCAACATCGTCTCCATCGGGATCCAGGTGGGCGGGCTCGGCGCGATGGCCCCCAACAAACGGGCCGAGCTGGCCCGGCTCGGCTGGCGGGCCCTGCTCGGCGGCAGCCTGGCCTGCTTCCTCATCGCATGCATCGCGGGCTTGCTTTTCTGAACGGTGCCGCTTAGCGGCCGGGGAAAATAAAAAACGCGGGCGCTCCGGAAGGAACGCCCGCGTCGAAAAAAAGCGAAGAACGGCGGAGAGGTCAGAGACCGCCCATGTCGGCGAAGGTCTCGGTCTGGGCCCGCTCGGTGCCGTCCGGCCAGAGGATCATGCCGGCGCCGACGGTGGCGTTGGTGAACTCGTCGACGAGGATGAAGCTGCCGGTGGTGCGGTTGCGCTTGTAGGGATCGATCATGAGCGGCACGGCGGTGCGCACGTGGATGCGGCCGATGTCGTTCATGCCGATGGAGAGGTCGTCCTCCTTCTTGTGAAGCGTGTTGATGTCGACCTTGTAGCGGACGGCCTTCACGACCGCCTTGGTCTCGCGGGTGGTGTGGCGGAGGATGTATTTGCCCGCCGGGTTCAGCGGCTTCGGGTTGAACCAACACACCATGGCCTCGATGTCCTGCGTGACGGCGGGCTGGTTGTGTGGCTTGGCGAAGAGGTCGCCGCGGGAGCTGTCGACCTCGCGGTCGAGCGTGATCGCGACGGACATGGGGGCGAAGGCCTCCTGGAGTTCGCCCTGCGGGCCGTGGATGGACTTGATCTTCGCGGGCAGGCCGGAGGGCAGCGTGATGATCTCGTCGCCGGGCTTGAAGACACCGCCGGCGATGCGGCCGGCGAAGCCGCGGAAATCGTGGTGCGCGTCGCTGTTGGGCCGGATGACGGTCTGAAGCGGGAAGCGCGGGTCGATGTGGTTGGTGTCGCTGCCGATGTAGACGGTCTCGAGCGTGTAGAGGAGCGATCCGCCCTGATACCACGGGGTGCGCTCGGACTTTTCGACGACGTTGTCGCCGTGGAGCGCGCTGATCGGGATGAACTTGATGTCGGGGATGTTCAGCCGCGAGGCGAAGGCGGTATATTGCGCGACGATCTCGTTGAAGCGGGCCTCGGAGAAGTCGACGAGGTCCATCTTGTTGATGGCGACGACGACGTGCGGGATGCCGAGGAGCGAGGCGATGAAGGAGTGGCGGCAGGTCTGCTCGATCACGCCCTTGCGCGCGTCGATGAGGATGATGGCGAGGTTGGCCGTGGAGGCGCCCGTCACCATGTTGCGCGTGTATTGGATGTGGCCGGGAGTGTCGGCGATGATGAACTTGCGCCTGGGCGTGGCGAAGTAGCGATAGGCGACGTCGATGGTGATGCCCTGCTCGCGCTCGGCGCGGAGTCCGTCGGTGAGGAGCGCGAGGTTGAGGTTTTCCTCGCCGCGCTGGGCGGTGACGCGCTCGAGGTTTTCGAGGGTGTCCTCGAAGATCGCCTTCGAGTCGTAGAGGAGACGGCCGATGAGGGTGGATTTGCCGTCGTCCACGGAGCCCGCGGTGGTGAAACGCAGGAGGTCCATGGAGAGGTATTGTTCGTCGCTGTGTTGGGCGGGAGCGGGAGCGGACATTTTGAAAGGCGGGCGGAGGTTTCGGATCGGTGGACGCGTGGCGGCGGAGCGGCGGCTTAGAAGTAGCCGGCCTTCTTGCGGTCCTCCATGGCGGACTCGGAGCGCTTGTCGTCGGCGCGGGTGCCGCGCTCGGTCACGCGGGCGGAGGCGACCTCGGGGTTGATCTCGGTGAGATTCGCGGCCGGCGACTCGACGGCGCCGGTGCAGGTGCTGTCGCCGACGGTGCGGTAGCGGATGACGCGCTCCTCATACTTTTCGCCCTCGAGAAGCGTGATGTAGGGGGACTTGGCGAGGAGCACGCCGTTGCGGTTCACGACCTCGCGCTTGTGGCTGAAGTAGATCGAGGGGATCTTGAGGTTCTCGCGGGCGATGTATTGCCAGACGTCCATCTCGGTCCAGTTGGAGAGCGGGAAGACGCGGAAGTGTTCGCCGAGGTTTTTGCGGCCGTTGAAGAGGTTCCAGAGCTCGGGGCGCTGGTTCTTGGGGTCCCATTGGCCGAACTCGTCGCGGTGGGAGAAGAAACGCTCCTTGGCGCGGGCCTTTTCCTCGTCGCGGCGGGCGCCGCCGAGGCAGGCGTCGAATTTGAACTCCTCGATGGTGTCGAGGAGCGTCACGGTCTGGAGCCCGTTGCGCGAGGGATTCGGACCTTTCTCCTCCTGACAACGGCCGGCCTTGATCGAGTCGGCGACATAGCGGACGACGAGGCGGGCGCCGATGTCGGCGGCGAACCAGTCGCGGTATTCGATGGCTTCGTCGAAGTTGTGGCCGGTGTCGATGTGGACGAGCGGAAAGGGAATCTTGGCGGGCGCGAAGGCCTTTTGCGCGAGGCGCGCCATGACGATGGAGTCCTTGCCACCGGAGAAGAGCAGCGCCGGACGCTCGAACTGGGCGGCGACTTCACGCAGCACGAAGATCGCCTCGTGTTCGAGCTGGGCCAGGTGGGTGAGGTTGTAGGAACTCATGTCGGAAAGAGGAAACGCGGGAGAAAAAGGGATGGAGGCTTTAACGAATACGGATGCGGGGCAACACCGCGGCGTGAAGCGCGGCGAGACAGGCCTCGGGCGAGGCGGCCTCGGTGTCGATCACCAGCGTGGCGGCCTCGGCGGCGTCGACGGCGGGCGCGGGCTCCTCGAAAGCGGAGTCCTTGCCCGTGAACTGCCCCACCCCGCCGGCGGCTGCCTTGGCGTAGAGGCCCTTTGGGTCGCGCTGTGCGCAGGCGGCGAAGCTGGCCTTCACGTAGACCTCAAGCAGGTCGGCGGGACCGATGATGTCGCGCGCGAGCGCGCGGAGCGAGCGCAGCGGGGTGATGAAGGAGCAAAGCGTGACGAGCCCGGCATGCGCGTGAAGCTTGGCGACCTCGGCGATACGGCGGATGTTCTCGGCGCGATCGGCGTCGGAAAAGCCCAGCCCGCGATTGAGGCCGGTGCGGATGTTGTCGCCGTCGAGAAGCTGGGTGGCGAAGCCCTCGGCGTGGAGACGCCGCTCCAATGCGATGGCGAGCGTGCTCTTGCCGGAGCCGGAGAGACCATAGAGCCAGATCACCTGCCCGCGCTGCCCGAGGCGGACCTCCTTTTCCATCCGCGGAAGCACACGGTCGAAGATCGGATGGATATTGGCGTCGGCGCTCATTTGTTGAGTAAGTTGGGCAACTCGCCAAAGATTACAAAAACCGGCAAGTTAATTCCCCCTCAAAAAAGGGAATTAGACTACGTAGGCGGCAAAGGGCCGCACTCCGTATAAAGTTGATGCTAGCTGCGCGTGAGCTTCCACCTTACTCGCGAAAGCGGAGGGTCGGAGCGATTTTCAGTTCGTCCTCCAGTTCGCGAATACGTCCAAGCACGACCGGCGCCTGCGCCATGTCGTCGTTCTTGGGCAAAGTCGGATAGAGCTTTTTAAGGAACTCGTAGGCCTCGGCGTTACGATCCAGCCGACGGAGCAACTCGGCGTAGATGCGAGCCGCATAGTAAGGCGCCGAGGGCTGTTTCGAAGCTTCGAGATAGTAGCGGGACGCGGTCTCGACGTCCTTCAGACGATTGAGGTGGATGTTGCCGATCTCGAGGATGAGCAGCGGCTCGTTCGGATGAAAACCAAGCCCGCCCCCGAGGTATTTGAACGCGATCTCGGATTGCTCCTTGTCGAAACGGCGCTTCTGGGCGTCGGAAACGTGCTCCCAGCCTCCAGCCTTGTCGATGCGCCAATTGGGCATGTCGTAGGCGATCATCCGGCTGCCATTGAGCCAAAAATAGAGCGGACGCGGGTCGATCGCCGTCACCAGCTTGATCGAGGTCTGCGTGCCCGGGATGTCGTTTTTTTCCCACACCGCGTTGGTGCGGATCCAAAAGAGGTCGGCCATGATGGCGCGAAATCCGCCAAATAGACCGACGGTCACGCCTTGGCCGAGCGCGTCTTTGAGCGATTCGAGCCGGAAGGCCGGTTGCTTGGCGCGGACCGCCTCCCACGCGGGCGCCTCCAGAGGGCGCAGCGCGGCGCCTGCGGCCAACAAGCCGAGCGCGACGACCAGTCCGGTGCGGAGGGGACGGAGAGCGGCGAGGTCAAATCTCACGGTTGCGGAAGCTATAGACGGCGAGGCCGCCGATGACGGCGATGTAGGCGAGACCGTAGCCGGCGACGCGGAGGGCGACCGCGCCGGCGACGCCGCCTCCCTGCCCGATTTCGTCGGCGAGGTTGAAGAGCTGGAAATTCGGGAAGATCAACCCGAGGGCGCGAACCGCTCCGGAAAGGACGACGTTATCGAGGTTGTGCCACTGGTCGCGGGCCAGATATTGCAGATGGCAGATCACGAGAACGAAGAAACCGGTCACCACGGTGAACAGGTTGGTGTTGGAGAAGCTGGCGATGAGCAGAACGATCGCGGTCAGCACGCCGAACTTCAGCCACTGGAGAAGGCCCACGATGACGAGATCGCCGTAGGCGATGAGACGGCCGTTCGCGAAGTCTTCGGGCGATGCGCCCATCAGCTGGGTCTCGCGATGGTAAAGCAGCGCGAGCATGAGCCCGATGGTCAGGGCGCAAAAAACGCCGATCACGGCGAATACGCCGAGAAACTTTCCAAAAACGAATTCCGCGCGCCAGAGCGGCTTGGCGAGGAGCGTGAGCGCGGTGCGATTCTCGATCTCCGAGAAAAACAACTGCGCGGTCGTGGTGATCGTCAGCGCCGACCCGAAAAAGACGAGGGCGCCAAAGCCGAAATCGGAAATGAACTTCAGTTCCGAGGAGCCGAAGTTGAACTCACGAAAAAACAGCGCGCTCGCCACCAACCCGATCGCGAGCAGCAGAAGGAAGAGGAAGAGCTTCTGGCGAACCGCCTCCAGGAAGGTGTTGCCGGCGATGATGCCGAGACGGTTGAAAGAAAAAGGGACGGATTCGGCTGACATGGATCTTTAAAGCGAGGCTGGTCGGAAAGCGGAAGAACCTAGGGGAAGAGCGAGTTTCGAAAGAAAAGCGTTTCGGGTCAGGGCTTGGCGTTGAGCGGCACCTCGTTGGAGCCGACGCCGGCAGACGAACCGCCGGGGCGACCGGGACGCGCCACCTTGCTGAGGAAGAGCTGGTCGAGGCGGGCGCGAGGCTGCTCGACCGACGCGAGCGTATGGCCGCGGGCCGCGAGCCACGATTTAAGCGCTTCCAAATCCGCGGCGGGCAGAGGATCCACGATAAGCGCCTGACGATCGCGCTGGCCGACCAGCTCGTTGAGCGCGCCTTCGACGATGAGCTTTCCACGGTCGAGGATAGCGACGCGATCGCAGACGTCCTCGATCTGCGCAAGAAGGTGGGACGTGATGAGGACCGTCTTGCCCTGCTGCTTGAGCTTGATGATCAGCTCGCACATTTCGGCGGAGCCGACGGGGTCGACGCCCGCGGTCGGCTCGTCGAGAACGATGAGTTTCGGATCGTGCACCAATGCCTGCGCCAGACCGATGCGTTGCAACATGCCCTTTGAATAGGTGCCGACCCGGCGATCCGCGGCACCGGAAAGGCCGACCCACGCGATCACCTCGTCCACGCGAGACTTGAGAGTGGAGGAAGGAACACCGCAAACGCGGGCGTAAAAGCGGACAAGTTCACGACCGCTCAGGTAGCGGTAGAAATAGGGCGCTTCGGGAAGGTAGCCCACGTTGCGGCGCGCCTGGACCTTGTTGGACGGAACGCCGAAGACCCGAACGTCGCCCACGGTCGCCTCGAGCAACCCGAGGATGATTTTGATCGTCGTGGACTTCCCCGAGCCGTTCGGTCCCAGCAGGCCGTAAACCTGTCCCTCGGCGACTTCAAGATTGAGGGAATCCACCGCGCGCAACTTCACGCCGCGCAAGGTCACGGCGAAGTCTTTGGTCAGTCCTTTGATCGAAATAGCGGGAACGGTGGGGCTCATCTTAAAGCGGGAAAGAAAGGGATCAGGAAGAAACGCGAGGCCGGCGGGAAGCAGTTTTCCGGGGTTCGGCTCAGCGAATTTGGAACCCTTTGAAACAAGGCGGGCGCGTTTGTTGCGTGCGTTCGAGCTTTCTCACGTGCCCATGCATGCGCTCGGCCACCGCGGCGATAAACTCGTCCACCACCCGCGGGCGTCCCTCCGCCTCCAACAAAACCCGCCCATCCGCTTGATTTTGCACGTATCCGGCGACCTCGAACTCCTTCGCCACCTGAAGCGTCGAGTAGCGGAAACCCACGCCTTGGACGTGGCCGGAAAAATAAACCGTCGCGTGGAGCACGGGATTGTTCATGCGAAGGGGCGGTGAAGTTGGGGAGGAGAGAACGAAGCTAAGCGGCTCTCCGATTTCAACCTGTAAGCCGCCCCTCCGCTCAAGTCGGTGCCGCGCCATAGAGGAGCCGCCGGAAACGCGCCGCCGAAGTGGTTTTTCCCGTTGCGTTCGGCCCCCTTTGAAACAGGGTTCCGGCACGGGTCTCACGACCCCCAAAACCAATGGGTAATACCAATTCCGAAAACCCCTCCGACAACGAGTGGGAAGATCGCGGAGAACTCGTCTGGAACGAATTTGATTGGGAGCGCTACCTGCGGGAGCAAGACGAAGAAGTACTGCGCTATCTCGCTTTCTACGAACAACTCAAAGGCGCGCCGGAACGGTTGGACGAATCCGCGCGCCTGATGGGCTGGGGTGTCGAGGACTGGACCGCCGAAGGCGGCGGCGAAGTCGGGGACGATGACGATCAGGACGACGACGAGGAAGACGCGATCGAGGTCGATCTCAGCGAGGAAGACGCGCCCTACACCCTCCACAAAAATCCGATCCACGTCGCCACTCGCGCGCTCTTCTTCAGCCTCAAGCGCACCTGGGAGCAGACGGCCGACGATCCCGCCAAAGTCCCGCAAAAGCTCGCCCTCGCCTACTACGCCGCGCTCTCCCGCGCCGAAGATCAGGCGATGCAGGCGATCTCGGCCCTCGACTTCGGCGACTACGCGATGGCGATCAGCCTCTTCAAGCGCGCCCTGCGCGACTTGAACCTGACCATGGGCACGCTCGACCCCGAGATCTGCGCCCATAGCCGCGCGCTCGGCCATTACCGGGAAGAGGCGCTCCCGCGTCTTTTCGACCTCCGCGAGGTGTGGATCCGCGTGATGGGCGAATGTCGCGACGAACTCGCGCGGCCCTCCGACGATAGCGACGAGGACGAGGAAGACTAAACGCCGGTCAACGCCTCCGTCATCGCCCCCGAATCCCCCAAGCCGCGCCTCTCAAAAGGCGCGGCTTTTTGCTGCCGAAAATTCACCCGGAATTTCGGCACGAAAAAGCCGCAACCTTTTCTTTGGTGGCGGCTTAAATGGTGGACCCTACAGAACTCGAATCTGTGACCTCTTCCATGTCAAGGAAGCGCTCTAACCAACTGAGCTAAGGGTCCAAAAATTTGGGAGGCGGAGTAAGGACGGTCGCGCCCGAGCTCCGCAAGACAAAATCTTAAGAAATCTCCGAACTTTTTTCACCGGCCTCTCGTTCCTCCAGAACCCGCTTGCCCCGCCCTACGCTCGGCGCTCACTCGCTCGCCGGCGCTCGCGCACCCTCTCTCCACCGGCTCACCCGCCCTCCCCAACGCCCATTACGTCCTCGCCATGCTTCAGACCTTGCGAATCCGCAACCTCGCCCTCCTCGAGGAAGTCGCCCTCGAATTCGAATCCGGCTTCACCGTCGTCACCGGCGAGACCGGCGCCGGCAAAAGCATCCTCCTCGGCGCCCTCGCCCTCCTCGCCGGCGAACGGGCCGACAAGACCTTGATCCGCCAAGGCGCCTCCTCCTGCGAGGTCGAGGCCGCGCTTTATTTTTCGAAACCCGCGCGCATCGACGCGCTCCTCGCCGAGCTCGACCTCCCCGCCTGCGAGGACGGCGTGCTCCTCCTCAAACGCAGCCTGCCCCGCGACAAAGCCCCCCGCATCAGCGTGAACGGCGGCCTCGCCACGCTCGCCGCCCTGCAGCGCCTCGGCGAAACTTGGATCGATTTTCACGGCCCCAGCGAGCCGCGCCGCCTGCTCAAGGAATCCTGCCAACTCGAGCTGCTCGATCTCTTTTCCCGCGACGAAACCGAGCTCGCCGCCTACCACGCCGCCTATCGCGCCTGGCGCGAACTCGTCGTCGAACGCGAGCGACTGACCCGCGAAACCCGCCTCTCTCCCGACCAAATCGCCTTCGTCGAGGCCCAGCTCGCCAAACTCGACGCCCTTGACCTCACCGAGGAAGCCATCGCCGCCCTCGAACGCGACCACTCGCGCATGAGCCGCGCCCAGGAGCTCACCCAGCTCTGCGGCGCCTTGGAAAACGGCCTCGCCGGCGACGACGGCGTCACCACCCGCCTCGGCTCGCTGCTTCGCGAGGCTCACCAGCTCGAACAGCTCGATCCCGCCAGCCGCCCGCTCGTCGAGCGCCTCCACTCCGCCAGCATCGAACTCAACGACCTGTCCGAAGAGATTCGCGCGCTCGGCGGCCAGTTCCAGTTCGACCCCGAACAAGCCGAGCAGCTCTCGCAAAACATGTCCGCCTGGCTCGACGCGAATCGTCGCCACGGTCCCGATCTCGCCGGCGTGGCCGCCGCCCGCGAGGAGTTGCGCCGCCGGCTCGAGGTGCAAGGCGACATCGAGGGATCGCTCGCCCGCCTCGACGACCGTATCGCCGCCGCTCGCCGCGACGCCGCCTCCGCCGCCCGCGCCCTGCGCGCCGCGCGCGAAAAAGGCGCCCGCGAACTGGCCAAGGTCGGCGCCGCCAGCATCGCCCGGCTCGGCTTCAAGAAAGCCGAGTTCCAGGTGCGCATCGTCCCGCTTCCCGAGCTCGCGCCCCACGGGGACTGCGGCGTCGAGTTTCTCTTCTCGCCCAATGTCGGCGAGGCCCCGCTCCCGCTCGCCCGCATCGCCTCCAGCGGCGAGCTCGCTCGCGTCATGCTCGCGCTCAAGACCGTGCTCGCCGACCTGGACGGCGTCCCCGTGCTCGTGTTCGACGAGGTCGACGCCAACGTCGGCGGCGAGATCGGCCGCGTCGTCGGCGAACAGATGGCCGAGATCGCCCGCGGCCACCAGGTCCTCTGCGTCACGCACCTCCCGCAGGTCGCGGGCCTCGGGGACAGCCACTTCCTCGTCGAGAAGGACCAGTCGGGCGACCGCGCCGTCGTCACCATAAAGCCGATACACGAGCGCCGCCCCGACCGCGTGGGCGAGCTCGCGCGCATGCTCGGCGACCGCAACGCCAGGAGCGCGCGCCAGCACGCGGAGGAATTGCTCAAGTCCTGAGCCGGCCCGGCCGGCGCGCCCTCAGGCCGCGCCCGCGCTCTTCGCCGCGTCCCTCACCACCGAGATGAATTCGCGAAGTTCGACCGGTTTGACCAGATAGCGGAAAACCGCCGCCTCGTTGACCGCCCGCAAAAGCATCTCGGGCTTCATGAAACCCGTCACCAACACGCGGGCGGACTCCGGATGTTCTTCCCGGACGCGCACGAGCAGAC
>CBIHRE010000058.1:0-15051 GCA_966212385.1 uncultured Akkermansia sp.
AACACCGCCCCGGCGCCGAGTATCACCTCAACCTCGAGTTCACCCAAGGCGTCGAGCGCCCCTGGGCCCGAGCCGACCACATCATCGCCCGCGAACAGTTCGCCCTCGCCTGGAAATCGAGCGCCCCCGCCACGCCGCCCTCGCCCGCCTCACCGCTTGCCTCCGACGCCGTCGTCCAGGACGCCGCCGCCCGCCGCACCACCGTCGCCGGCTCCGGCTACGTCGCCGTCCTCGACGACGCCACCGGCCAGCTCGTCTCCTACAAGACCGCCGGCCGCGAACTCCTCGCCGGCCCCCTCCACCTCAACCTCTGGCGCCCGCCCACCGACAACGACCGCGGCAGCGACATGACCCGCGCCTGCGCCCCTTGGCGCGAGGCCGGTCCCAAGGCCGCCGTCACCGCTCGCTCCAACAAACGCGAAGGCGGCGACCACCTCGTCTCCTACGAACTCGCCGTCCCTGTCGGCCGGACCACCGCCACGCTCGCGTATCGGTTCTCCAACGACGGCCGCCTGCGCGTCTCCCTCGAACTCCGACCCGCCGGCGAAAAACTCGCCCGCATCCCCCGCGTCGGCCTGAGCGCCGCCCTGGTGAAGGACCTCCGCCAATGGACCTGGTTCGGCCGCGGCCCGGAGGAAAACTACCGCGACCGCGCCGAAGGCTACCCCCTCGGCGTCTGGTCGGGTGACGTCGCCAAACTCTGGTTCCCCTACTCCGAGCCGCAGGAAACGGCCAACCGCACCGGCGTGCGCTGGACCACCTTCCTCGACTCCGCCGGCCGCGGCCTGCGCTTCCGCTCCGCCGACGAGCAGACGCTCGAAGTCGGCGCGTATCCCTTCGCCCAGGACGACCTCGAGAACCGTCGCCACCCCGCCGACATCCCCCTGCGCGATTTCGTCACCGTCCACATCGCCCACGCGCAGATGGGCGTCGGCGGCGAAAACTCCTGGGGCGCCTGGCCCGCCTGGAAGCATGTCCTCCACACCGACCACCCCTACCGCTTCGCCTTCGAGTTCTCCCCCGACTCGCCCTGAGTATCCCACGTCCACCATGGCTTCCGAATCGGGGCGGCTTCCGGTTCGGGGTGGACGGGCGGGTCCCTCCGCCCGTGGCTTGAGCTCCAGGCAGCGGGCACAGGGGACCAGCCCGCCCACCTCGGCGTTCAAGCGCCGAATTATGAAATGAAACGCCTGCTCTTCACGCTCACCACCTTCACCCTGTCCGCGTGCCTGCTCGCCGCGGCGCCCTCTCCCCCACCCACACCCGCCGAGCCCTCGCCTGCGTCTCCGTCGATCAAGCCCCGCGTCTTCATCCTCACCGACATCGAGAACGAACCCGACGACGCCATGTCGCTCGTCCGCTACCTCGTTTACGCGAACCAGTTCGACACCGAAGGCCTCGTCGCCACGACCTCGATCCACCAGCAAGGCCGCGTTGCCCCGCAGCGCATCCGCCGCATCGTCGAGACCTACGGCCAGGTGCGCGACAACCTCGAAAAACACGAGCCCGGCTTCCCGCCCGCCGCGCAACTCCTCGCTGTCGTCTCCGAAGGCCTGCCCGTCTACGGCCTGCGCGGCGTCGGCGAAGGCAAGGACTCCCCCGGCTCCGACCTGCTCATCCGCGCCCTCGACCGCGACGACCCGCGCCCTCTCTGGATTCCCGTCTGGGGCGGTCCCTCCGTGCTCGCCCAGGCGCTTTGGAGAATCCGCGCCACGCGCCCGCCCGAGATGCTCGCACGCGCTGTCGCCAAGCTCCGCGTCTACGCCATCTCCGACCAGGACGACTCCGGCCCTTGGCTGCGCAAGGAGTTCCCCGGCCTCTTTTATATCGTCAGTCCCGGCTTCCACGACGGCGGCGCCTATCACCACGCCACCTGGAGCGGCATCAGCGGGGACAATTTTCACGCCCGCTGCGACGGCGCCGACACCTCGCTCGTCTCCAACGAATGGCTTGACCAGGCCGTCCGCCGCAAAGCCCCCCTCGGCGCCGAGTATCCGCGTTGGCAATACCTGATGGAAGGCGACACCCCGAGCTTCCTCGGCCTGATCGACAACGGCCTCAACGCCCCCGAGCACCCCGACCAGGGCGGCTGGGGCGGCCGCTACGAGCTCTACACGCCCCGCCCGCGCAAGTGGCACCTCTACCCCGAGACACGCCCCATCTGGACCGACGCCGAAGACGAGGTCCTCGGCGTCGACGGCCGCTGGCACGACGACAACCACGCCACGATCTGGCGCTGGCGCGAAGCCTTCCAAAACGACTTCGCCGCCCGCATGGATTGGACGATCAAGTCCCCCGCCGAGGCCAACCACCCGCCCAGCCCCCGCCTCGGGCACTCCGACCGCCTCGCCGCTCGCCCCGGCCAGCGCATCGAGCTCAGCGCCGAGGGCACGCGCGACCCCGACGGCGACAAGCTCGACTACCACTGGTTCTACTACGGCGAAGCCGGCAGCTTCCCCCTGGCCGCCGGCCACACCGGCCAGCCTCTCCGCATCGAAAACGCCAACCAGCCCCTCGCCTCCTTCACCGTCCCCGTCGACGGCGTCCTCGCCCCCGGCCTCGGCGAGATGCACCTCATCCTCGCCGTCACCGACCACGGCGCGCCCCGCCTCACCCGCTACCGCCGCGTCATCGTGGAGGTTCGGTGAAATAGCAGGAACACAGACACACCGGCCGCCCCCGGGCAAACACCCCAATCGAGAGCTAATGGCTTCAGCTCCGCGCGTCCTTGGCCGATGCTGCCTATCCCCACCATGTTTGTTTCCGTGCAGGCTCGTCCCCGCCGCCACCTTCCGCGAGCGCTCTGCTGGGCTTTGGCCGCCCTCTTCCTGTCGGGCCTCCTCGCGTCCTTCGCGCGCGCGCAAGAGGCGGAGACCGCCGCAGGGACGAACGCCGTCAACGAGCCGAGCAAATCGGAGCTCCCCGCGCTTCGAAACTTCGGCGATTGGTGGAGCCTGACGGAAGCCGAGCGCGCCTCGCCGCGCAAGATCGACACCGAGCTTCACGTGCTCTGCTTCGACCCCGACTGGCGCAACCTCTGGGCGCTCAATTTCGGAGCCACCACCTACATCGACGTCGGCACGCGCCCCCTCGCCATGCGCGCCGGCCAACGCTTTCACGTCACCGGCGCCATAAAACCCGGCCGTCACTTCAACACCGACGATTTCACCTTCGAGCTGATCGACGAGGCACCGCCCGCGATCCGCTCGACCAACAAACGGCTGGACGAGACCGTCGCGCTCGCCGGCCATTGGATAGAGTTCGAGGGCTACGTCGATTCCCAGCGCACCCAGGACGAGAAACACGTCATCGTGGACACCGTCGTGGAGGGGCGCCTCGTCTCGCTCGCCGTGATGCACCAGCCCGGTCTCGAAGCTCCCCGCCTCCCTGGTGCCTTGGTGCGTTTCCGCGGCGTGTTCCTGCCGAAAATCGGGCCCGACGGACGCGTCTCGACCGCCGAGGTGCGCGTGCAGGGCTTCGAACACATCGAGACCGTCGCTCGCATCGAGGACGACCCGCGCTTCGCAAACCTGCCGCTCCAGTCCTCCGCCCAAGCCCGCTCGGGCGCCGACGGGGCCTGGGTCCGGCTCGTCGGCGAATTCGTCGGCCAGGAAAGCGGCGTCGGCCTTACCCTCCGCGACTCCGACGGGCCCTTTGAAATCGCCACCCCGCGCCAAGCCCCCCTCTGGCCCGGCAGGCGGGTGGAGGCCTTCGCCCGCCTCCGGCGAAGCCCCGACGGAGCCGTGAGCTTCACCGAGGGCCTGCTCAACCTCGCCGACGCGCCCGCCCCCGTCCCCGGCGTCCGCAGGAGACTTCGCATCGCCGACGAGATCATCGTCCTGAATCCGACCGAGGCGGCCGATCAGCGCCCGGTGGATATCGCCGGCCTCGTCGCCTGGTCCCATCCGGACACCCGCTTTTTCTATCTCCTCGACTCGAGCCGGGGCGTCCGCGTCCGCCTCCCCGCGGGCGCCGACGCCCCCGCCGTCGGCGCCCGTGTCCGCGTCACCGGCGCCACCCGGGCCGGCGACTACGCGCCCGAGGTCGACGCGGCCTCCGTCTCGACCGAGGCGCCTCCGCCGAAAGACAACATCCTGCCCGCCCCCCTTCCCATCACGCTCGAACAGGCCCTCAGCGGCACGGAAGAGGCCCGCTGGGTGCAGCTCAGCGGATACATCAAGAGCATTCGCCGCGACGGCGCCTGGAGCGTCCTCACCCTGACCACCGCCGGCGGCCAGTTCGAGGCGATCACCCCCGGGGACGACAACCTCGCCCTGCTCGTCCACTCGGTCCTGAATCTGCGCGGCGTGTGCAACGCCCTCGTCAACGAACGACGCCTGCCCGTCGGCGCGCGCCTCTGGACTCCCTCCGCCGATTACATCCGGGTGGAGGAAAAGCCGCCGCACGATCCCTTCTCGGTCCGGCTCCGCTCCGCCGACGCGTTGCGACAGTTCACCGGCCTGCAATCCGCGAACCGCCGCATCCGCATCCACGCCGACGTCATCCATCATCAACCCGGCTCGCTCATCTACGCCGAGGCCAGCGGCGAGTTGCTGCGCATCCTCGGCGATTCTCCCGGCCTGCTCCACCCCGGCGACCGGATCGAGGCGGTCGGATTCCCTCACCGCGAAAACACCCTGCTCGTCCTCCGCGAGGCGGTGTGGCGCAAGATCGGCGCCGGCCCGGCGCCGACGCCGCAACCGATCCCGTCCGGTATGGACCCGGCGCATGACGGCAAACTCGTCGCGCTCCAAGCCACCCTCCTCGACGTCATCACCCGGGACAAAAGCGTCCGCCTGCTTTGCCAGGAGGGCGACACCGCCTTCGAGGCCCGGCTTTCCGACTTCGGCGCCGCCCCGCCCCGTCTCTCGCCCGGCGACATCCTGCGACTCACCGGCATCCACCAGCTGATCCGCGACGAAGCCCGCCGGCCCCAGACCTTCGCGCTCGTGCTGCGCGACAACGCCGACATCTCCGTGGTGCGGCCCGCCGCCTGGTGGACCGCCCGGCGAGCGCTCGGCGCCGTCGGCGCCCTCGCCCTCCTCCTCACCGGCGGCCTCCTCTGGGTCGGCTCGCTCCGCTCCCGCGTGCGCCGCCAGACCGAGCAGATCCGCGGGCAGCTTTCCAAGCTCGAGACGCTCGAGGCCCGCCATCGCGGCATCATCGACAACGCCTCCGACTTCATCTTCACCGCCGACGCCGACGGCAAACTCGCCTCCTTCAACCCCGCCGGCGCCCGGCTCCTCGGGCTTACCCCGGCGGACCTCGGCGTGCTCAAGCTCCGCGACATCCTCGCCGGCGAGGACCAGGCCGCCGCCGACGCGCTCCTCAATCCCGGGGAAGGCCACGAAGGCGCCGTCACCAGCCGCGTGCGTTTTCGTCGTCGCGACGGCAGCCTCGTCTGGGTCGAGACCTCCTCCCGCCTCGTGCGCGACGAGCAGGGCCGCCCCGGCCTGCTCGGCGTCGCCCGCGACCACACCGAGCGCCGGCTCTACGAGGAGGCGCTCACCCAGGCGCGCGACGCCGCCGAGGCCAGCGCCCGCGCCAAGAGCACCTTCCTGGCCAACATGAGCCACGAGATCCGCACGCCCATGAACGGCGTCATCGGCATGAGTAATTTGATCCTGGATACGAATCTCGACGCCGAGCAGCGCGGATTCGCCGAGGTCATCCGCAACTCCGGCGAATCCCTGCTCACCGTGCTCAACGACATCCTCGACTTCTCCAAGATCGAGGCGGGCAAGCTCCAGTTCGAGACCGTCGACTTCGACCTGGGCGAAAGCGTCGAGGAGACCCTGGAGTTGCTCGCGGCCCGCGCCTCCGACAAACGCCTCGAGCTCGCCGTGCGCCTCCCCGTCGAGCTCCCCGAGCGTGTGACCGGCGACCCCGGACGCCTTCGCCAGGTGCTGCTCAACCTCACGGGCAACGCCATCAAGTTCACCGAGCAAGGCGAGGTCGTGGTCGCCCTCTCCGTCGAATCGCAGACCGACGCCCTCGCGCGGGTCAGGTTCGAGGTGACGGACACCGGAATCGGCCTCGGCCCCGACGCGGTCGCCCGGCTCTTCCGTCCCTTCGAGCAGGCCGACAGCTCCACCACCCGCAAATACGGCGGCACCGGCCTCGGCCTCGCCATCTGCAAACAGATCGTGGAGCTGATGGGCGGCGAGATCGGCGTGCGCAGCGAGCCCGGCCGGGGCTCCACCTTCTGGTTTGTCATTCCCTTCGCCAAGGCTCCGCCCGCCCCGGCCGCCGCCCCGCGTCCCGACGCCGCCGCGCTCGCCGGCCTGCGCGTGGCCGTCGTGGACGACAACGCCACCAACCGCGAGCTCCTGCTCTATTACCTCGGCGCCTTCGGAGCCCGCGCCGAGGCTTTCGAAGGGCCGGAGCAGGCGCTCGCCGGCCTGCGCGCCGCCGCGGCCGACGGCATCCCCTTCCGGCTCGCGCTGCTCGACTACCACATGCCGGCGATGAACGGCGTGGACCTCGCCCGCGCCATCCGCCGCGAGCCCTGGCTGGACGGCCTGGTCCTCCTGCTCCTCACCTCGCTCGACCACCGCTTCGACCGCGCCAGCCTGGCCGGCTGGGGCATCGCCCGGATGATGACCAAGCCCATCCGCAAGACCGAGCTGCTCACCGCGCTGCAGCACGCCCTGCACGCCGGCCCCGATTCCCCGGCGCCCGACACGCCGCGCTCGCACGCGCCCGAACACCCATCCCCGAGCCC
Source organism: uncultured Akkermansia sp. (assembly GCA_966212385.1). GTDB lineage: Bacteria > Verrucomicrobiota > Verrucomicrobiia > Opitutales > Opitutaceae > IMCC26134_A. The sequence goes on from CBIHRE010000058.1 coordinate 6,725, forward strand.
CGGCCAGGAATCTCGCCGCCTCAAGGTGCTCATCGCCGAGGACAACGCGGTCAACCAACGCGTCGCGCGGCTGCAGCTCGAGAAACTCGGCCACCAGGCCGACCTCGTGGCCAACGGACGGGAGGCGGTGGAGGCGCTCGAAGCCGCGCGCTACGACCTGATCCTGATGGATTGCCAGATGCCGGAGATGGACGGCTACGAGGCGACGCGGCGGATACGGGCCGGCGCGCGGCAACCCGACATCCCGATCGTGGCCATGACCGCCAACGCGATGCTGGGAGACCGCGACGAGTGTTTCGCCGCCGGCATGGACGACTACGTCAGCAAGCCGATGCGCGTGCAGGAACTGCAAGCGGCCTTGGACCGCCTCTCGCGCCCCCCCGCGCCCGCCGCCAGGCGGACGCGCAAGGAGCGTAGGCATCCGGCCGGCTGTCACCTCCCGCCCCTGCACACGCTTGCCATCGGCAACCAAGCCGAAAACGTTCGCTCCGGACGGGAATTGGACGACACCGCTCCGCCTGTCGTTTTCCGTTCGCCGCCGCCCGCTTTTCCAACTCCCCCTTCCGATGATAACCAAACTTCGCGCCAATAACTTCCGCTGCTTGGTGGGATTCGAAGCTGTTTTCGACTCTTTCGCCGTCCTGTGCGGGCCCAACGGTGCCGGGAAGAGTTCGGTTTTCGACGCGCTGCGCCTGATCCGCAACCTCGCCACCGGCGATGGAATACTCGGCGGCGAGCGCGAGCACGATGTGCCGTATCTGGAACTCACAAACTGGCACACGAGCAAGATTCAGGAATTTGAGCTCTGCCTCTCGGTGGACGAACACGTTTTCGAATACACCCTGCATCTGGAGCAAAAGGCCGATTTCGAAAAACCCCGTATCATCCGCGAGCGAGCAACCTGCGACGGTCGCAATCTCTTCGAGCGCGACATGGATGGCGTGCGCTTCCTCAAGCTGGATGGCACGGAAACCGGCTTTCCCTTGGATTGGAGACAGACTGCGCTCTCATCCATCCAACCTAAAGGCAACCTTCGCGGAGTTCAGTTGCTCCAAGACGCTCTTTCCCGGCTGTTGATCCTACGCCCGGACCCCCGCGGTATTGAGAAGGAGAGCCGAGCCAAGACTAAACGCCCCAATCTCTACTTCAGCAATTTGATCTCATGGCATCGCACCCTTTGGGGCGACTCCGACTACGGCGACGCTCTGCGCGATGCATTGCGTGGCATCTGGCCCGACTTCCGGGGGCTTAAACTCGTGGACGTGGGCCTCAACGCCGAGGCCCTGCAACTGCGCTTTGGAGACGGAGAAGAAGACGGTGGCGAACTGCTTTTCCACCAGCTCTCCGACGGAGAAAAGGCCTTGATCGGACTCTACATGGTCCGCGCGGCGCTTGCCACCGGCGCGGTGCAGACGGTCTTGATCGATGAGCCCGACAACTACGTCGGCCTCCCGGAGTTGCAGCCTTGGGTTCTCTCCCTACGCGAGTTGCTGGACGATGCCCACCAAGCCGTCCTCATCTCGCACCACCCCGAGATTTTGAGCAGTGCGGGAGCGGGCTCCGGCCGCTACCTGTGGCGCGACAACCACACCTCGCCGACCCGCATCGGACCACTCGACATTCCGGACGGCATGACCCCGGGCGAGGCCATCGCAAGGGGGTGGGTCCGTGCCTAATCGCACTCAAATCGTCTGCCTGCACGAGGGGAAAAAAGGGGCGAGCATCGACCCCGTTTTCATCAACGCGCTCCTGCGCGCGCTTGATACCCCGTGGATCAGGCCGCACGGCAGCAACATCGTCCGCCTCGAGGCCCGCGAAGGCCGAAGTTCGGTCATAAAAGCGATGCCGGGCGAATTGCGCCGCTGCCTGGACATGGGCGGCCATACGACGCTCATGGTATGGGCCGATCTCGACCACGACATGGCCGATGGCGACGAGTTGAAGGCCAGATTCTGGTCCGCAGCGCAAGAGGACCAGGAAGCCCGTATCACCGCCGAGGAGTTCGCCCAAGTGGTGTTCGTTTTCGCGAAAGACCGCATCGAGAATTGGATTGAGTTCCTGCTCACCGGTCAAACGGACGAAGCCGTCGAGGGCCCCCGGCTGAAGCATGGGCGGCAAGCCAAGGACGCGGCGTTGAAGCTCGCCGAACATTGCCGCAACGGGTCACCCGCTTTTGGCCCCCCGCCATCCTTGGCTTGGTCGTGTCGGAATTGGAAAACCCTCGTGCAGCGCATGCGTTGATAAAACTATCGAAGCTTCATCGTGACCACCCCAGCCCGGTCCGACGTCTTCACCGTGCCGAAACCGTTTCGTCCCGATGGTCAACTGGAGCAACGCCTACTGGCGTTTTTGGAGAAGCGCCCGGGCTCGGAGAACATCGAGAATCTACCCCTCACTCCGGCCCAGAAAGCCGCCGAGAAGGCGGATTTTTTCCTGAACGACCGGGCCGTGGTGTGCGAGGTCAAACAGCTGCAAGCGGACACGAAAGCGAAGATCGATCTGTTGCTGGAGCCCGTTCTGGCGGACAAAAACGCCCCCGTTTTTTATGGGGAGTGGCCCCTCGATAAAGTTCTGAAGCATCACCCGGACGGGGAACAAATCCGGCGAAAGATCTTCGACGCCGCGACGTCGGCGGTGGAAAGATTCATTCGCAAAGCGAACCGGCAAATCCGGACCACGAAAGACAAGTTTTCCCTGCGATGCGCTGGCGGCGTGCTCGTCGTGGTAAACGATCTGGTGGAGATTCTGTCGCCGGAGGTGCTCGCTTACAGAATTGGGGAACTTTTGCGGAAACGCACGCCCACCGGACAACTTCAGTTTTCGGAAATTGAAGGCGTCTGGATCCTATCGGAAACGCATGTCGTCGAGGTGAGCCTGGGGCGAAAGGCCATTCCCGCGATTATCTTCGCGCACCAGGAAGATAGCGTGGCCGCGCAATTGGTGGAATCTTTGACCAAAGAATGGGCGCAGGCGCATAGCATGCCCTACTTGGAGATGAATCCGGAACTGGCGGGCACCGTGAAATCCGAGAGCGCGACCAGCACTTCGGAACCCGAGGAGAGAATCAGCCGGCAAGAATCGTGGGCGCGCCAGTATCGTGCGCGGCCTTATTTACGCCGCCATACGGAAGCGGAGCTGAAACGCTATTTCGGACTGGTGATGCGCGGTCTCACGCCGGGGTTTTGAAAGGCGCGAGCGCCGAGGACAGAGCCTTGCTCACCTCGCTCATGGAGCGATGGGCGCACCTGCTCGAAGAGATCAAAGAACGCGGCATCGACATGCGCCGCTTCAGCGCCGAGGCACAGGATATCGGCGACAGAATTCGGGCGGGCGAAATCCCACGCGCCGGAATGGCGGAAATTCAGGCGGCGGGCACGAAGCCGGCGGCGATGGAGGCCGGCAAATACTACACGAACTCGCTCGGCAAAATCTCCGCTGCCTACGCGTGGAGGGCGACAGCGCCAGGCTGCTCGCGCTCGATCAATTCATGGGAAAGACGCTGGAAATGATCGTGGAAGTGGACGCGGCTAACTGGCCGCATCATTGGCCTTTGCTGGACGTCGAACTCCTTGCCGCGCTGGAAAAGCGGTTTACCAGCTTCTCCGCCCGGCATCCAGATGTCCGCTAAGACGCCGTTTCGATAGGGACCTAAACTGATTTCCTTCCCCCATGAATTTCCCCCACCGTCTCGGCTCCGCCCTCGCCCTCGTCCTTGCCTGCACCTCCTTCACGTTCGCCGCAGACCCGCTCCCACCGCCGGAGGCCACCGAGCAATGGTCGCCCGAACCGCCCGTCGTCGCCGCGCCGGTCGGCGGCGTGCCGTCCGACGCGCGGGTGTTGTTCGACGGCAAGAACCTCGACGCGTGGGAATCCACCAGGGGTGGTGGCGCCGCCGCCCCTTGGAAAATCGAGGGCGACGCGATGACCGTCGCTCCGGGACGCGGCGGCATCCGCACCAAGCGGAGCTTCGGCGACGTGCAGTTGCACCTCGAGTTTCGCACCCCGACCGAGATCAAGGGCGGCGGCCAAAACAGGGGAAACAGCGGCGTCTTCCTCATGGGCCGCTACGAGGCTCAAGTGCTCGATTCCCACGACAACAAGACCTACGTCAACGGTCAGGCCGGCGCGGTTTACAAGCAACACCCGCCGCTCGTGAACGCATCGCGCCCACCCGGCGAATGGCAAAGCTACGACATCATCTGGATCGCCCCGCGCTTCGACCCCGACGGCAAGCTGCGGGCGCCCGCCCGCGTCACCGTTTTCCACAACGGCGTGATCGTGCAACACGACGTCGCGCTCAAGGGCTCGACCGCCTATCGCGGTATCCCGGCCTATGCCGCACACCCCGACAAGCTGCCGCTCGAGCTGCAGGACCACGGCGAGCCCGTTTCGTATCGCAATATCTGGGTGCGTGAACTCGCGTTGCCGAGTCCGTGATGGCCGCCGCGCCACCGCGCCACCGTCGCCACAACCGCCACCGCCCTTCCGTCCTGTGCCCCTGATGTTTCCCCTGCTCCGCCACACCCTCTTCGCCCTCGCCATGCTTTGCTCCCTCGCCCCGCTCGGCGCCGAGCCAGGCCCGAAAATTCCCGTCCTCATCATCGACGGGCAAAACAACCACGACTGGCCGCGCGCCACCGCCCTCCTCCGCGAGATGCTCGTCGCCAGCGGACTCTTTACGGTGGACGTCTCGACCACGCCCGACCGCGCCGCGCCTCCCGAGGCCTGGGCCGCGTGGCACCCCGACTTCGCCCGCTACCGCGTAGTCGTTTCCAACTACAACAGCGGCCACCAGCCCGATGCCCCGCGCTGGCCCGCCGAGGTCGAGGCCGCCTTCGAGGCCTACGTCCGCGGCGGCGGCGGCTTCGTGACCTACCACGCCGCCAACAACGCATTCCTCGCCTGGCCCGCCTACAACGAGATGATCGGCCTCGGCTGGCGCGACAAAAGCTTCGGCCCCTCCCTCGTCATCGCCCCCGACCGCTCCGTCGTCACCATCCCGGCCGGCCAGGGCCGCGGCCCCGGGCACGGCCCCGAGCACGACTTCGTCGTCACCGTGCTGGACGCCGAGCACCCCATCACCCGCGGCCTGCCGACGAGCTGGCTCCATCCGCACGAACAACTCACCCACGGCCAGCACGGCCCCGCGAAAAACCTCACCGTGCTCCATTACGCCCACTCGAAAGACACCGGCGAAAACGAGCCCATGGACTGGACCGTCTCCTACGGGAAAGGACGCGTTTACACGACCATGCTCGGCCACCTCTGGGCGGGCGGCCCCGACACCGCCCTGCGTTGCGCGGGTTTCCAGACGCTTTTCCTGCGCGGCGTCGAATGGGCCGCCACCGGACAAGTCACCCAGCCCGTCCCTCCCGACTTCCCGAGCCCGGACAAAGCCAGCCTCCGCTAGCTGTGACGTTTTAAGACGGCGCCGCCGTCCGCCTTTCTTCCGATGCGCCTCTCCGAGCTCTGCCGCCTCATCGATCTTCCCGCCGAGATGGCGGAGCGCGTGTTGGCCTTCGACGGAGACTTCGACTACTCAGCCGCCGACGCCATCACGCCCCGACTCCTCGAACGCGCCACCTGGGAAGCCGCCGTCAAGGATCTCCAACACCTGCTCGGCGAAGATCCGGCCGGGGTGAAAATCCTCGCCTGCCTGCTCCGTTGCGCGCGCCAAAGCCATCGCACCTACGCCGAGAAAGGCATCTCCGATGCGGTCTTCGTCGACACGATGAAGTTCTTCAGCCGCTTCGTGAACTTCCACCGCGAGGTCCACGGAACCTTCGCCTTCACGTGGGCTTGGTGGGTGCCCCGCCAGCTTTCGCTGAACGAGTTTCGCATCGGCTCCCTGGAGTATGAGACCGTCGAGACGGCCAGCGACCGCTGCATCCAGATCCACATCGCCTCCGACTCCGACCTTTCGACGGCGCACCTACGCGAATCATATCTCAAAGCCCGCCGTTTCTTCGCAAAGTTTTTCCCGGCCTACGCCGACGCGGAGATGCGCTGCGAATCCTGGATGCTCTGCCCCGTGCTCGCCGATCTCCTGCCCGCGCATTCCCGTGTCCTCGCCTTCCAGCGCGCCTTCGAGGTGCATCGCGTGGACGCGGAAAACATCGGCGTCCTGCAATGGGTCTATGGCCGAAAAGACATCCCGCCGCGGGAACTCCCGGAGCGCACCTCGCTCCAGCGGCGGATGAAGGCGCACCTGCTGCACGGCGGCAAAGTCGGCTGGGCCTTCGGCAAGCTCTCCCGCGATCCGTTCACCCCGACGACCGATCACCGGTAGCGCGACGAGACGGACGGGGGCGTCCATCCGCAGGCGTCCCGACGCCGCCACCGGTCGCCGCACGACGACCACAAAGCGGGCTTCGCACCACATCGATTTGATGCATTGAAAGCCCGTCGATTAAAGCCGTGACACAGCTGCCCGCTGGATAAGCCCGGCGCGCGGTCGGAGCCTCAAGAGGCGCATGTCTTTCGCCTTCCCCTTCCAAGACCCCGAGCTCCCCGACGAGCTCCGCATCGACTCCCTGCTCCGGGAAATGACCCTCGAGGAGAAAATCGCCGCGCTCTCCACCCGCCCCGATGTGCCTCGCCTCGGCGTCCGCGGCTCCGACCACGTCGAAGGGCTCCACGGCCTCTCCCAAGGCGGCCCCGGCAAATGGGGAGGCGACAGCCCCTCGCCGACCACGACCTTCCCGCAGGCGATCGGCCTCGGCATGACATGGGAGCCCGAACTCGTCCGTCGCGTCGCCGAGGTCGAGGCGCGCGAGGCGCGCTACCTTTTCCAACACCCCGGCCACACGCGCGGCGGCCTCGTGGTGCGCGCGCCCAACGCCGACCTCGGCCGCGATCCCCGCTGGGGCCGCAACGAGGAATGCTACGGGGAGGACGCCTTTCTCGTCGCACGCTTCGCCGTGGCTTTCATCCGCGGCCTCCAGGGCGACCATCCGCGCTACTGGACAAGCGCCGCGCTGATGAAGCACTTCCTCGCCAACAGCAACGAGGACGGCCGCGAATCCTCCTCGTCGGATTTCGACGCGGCGCTTTTCCACGAATACTACGCCGCGCCCTTCCGCGCCGGCGTGGTCCTCGGCGGCTCGCGGGCCTATATGGCCGCCTACAACGCCCACGACGGCACGCCCTGCACCGTGCATCCCATGCTGCGCGACATCACCATGCGCGAGTGGGGCCAGGACGGTATCATCTGCACCGACGGCGGCGCCTTCAAGATGCTCGTCACGCACCACCGGCGCTATCCCGACCTCGTCGCCGCCGCCGCGCCGGTTTTGCGCGCCGGCATCAACCAGTTTCTCGACGACCACGCCGACGCGGTCCGGACCGCTCTGGATCGGGGCGCGCTCAGCGAGGCCGACCTCGACGCCTGCCTGCGCGGGGTCTACCGCGTGATGCTGCGCCTCGGTCTGCTCGACCTGGCGGAGCGCGTGCCCCAGGCGCGCATCGGCCTCGACGGCGAGCCCGCGCCCTGGCTCTCGCAAGCCAACCGCGACCTCGTGCGCGAAGTCACGCGACGCTCCATCGTGTTGCTCAAAAACGAGGGCTCGCTCCTCCCGCTCGATCCGTCCCGCCTCCGCCGCGTGGCGCTCATCGGCCCGCGCGCCGACGAGGTCCTGCTCGACTGGTATAGCGGCGAACCCGCGCACGCGGTGTCGCCGCGCGAGGGCCTTGTCGCCCGCCTCGGCGAGGCCGCGGTGAGCTTCGACGCCGGCGACGATCCGGCCCGGGCCGCCGCCCTCGCCCGCGAGTGCGACGTGGCGATCCTCTGCGTGGGCAACCGCCCCGTCGGCGCCGGCGGTTGGGCCAAGGTCGATTTCCCCAGCGAAGGCCGCGAGGCGGTCGACCGCCGCTCGATCGACCTCGAACAGGAGCCGCTCATCCAGGCCGTCCATGCGGCCAACCCTCGTTGCGTCGTCGTGCTCATCAGCTCCTTCCCCTTCGCCATCAACTGGACCCAGGCGCAGGTGCCGGCGATCCTGCACCTCGCGCAAAACAGCCAGGAGCTCGGCCACGCGCTCGCCGATATCTTGTTCGGCGACATCGATCCCTCGGGCCGCCTGGTGCAAACCTGGCCGCGCTCGCTCGACCAGTTGCCGCCCATGATGGACTACGACCTGCGCCACGGGCGCACCTACGCGTGGTTTCGCGGCGAGCCGCTCTACCCCTTCGGCCACGGGCTCTCCTACACGAGCTTCGACTACGGCGAACTGCGTCTCGAGCCGAGGCCGGGCCGCACCACGCCGACCGTCCGTTGCACGGTGCGCAACACCGGCGCGCGGCGCGGCGCCGCCGGGCCGCAGATCTAC
>CBIHRE010000059.1:0-14974 GCA_966212385.1 uncultured Akkermansia sp.
CCCCCGCGCAGATCAAGAAGTTCTACCTCGATCTGAAGAGCCCGCTCTTCACCACCGCCTTCGCGCTTTTCCACCAGCGCTACTCGACCAACACGTTCCCGACCTGGCACTTGGCCCATCCGTTCCGGATGATGGCGCACAACGGCGAGATCAACACCATCCGCGGCAACCGCAACCTGATGCGCGCCCGAGAAAACTCCGACGCGCACGGCGTCTGGGGCGACCGCTTCGACGACCTCAAGCCGCTCGTCCAGCCCTCCGGTTCCGACTCCGCCTCCTTCGACAACGCCCTCCAGCTCCTCACCCTCGGCGGCCGCAATCCCCTGCACGCCTGCATGATGATGATGCCGCCGGCCTGGGAGAAGGACAAGGCCCTCGCGCCCGAGACCCGCTCCTTCTACCGCTACCACTCCGCCATCCTCGAACCGTGGGACGGCCCCGCCGCCATCGTGTTCACCGACGGCAAGATCGTCGGCGCCTCGCTCGACCGCAACGGTCTGCGCCCCGCCCGCTACAAGATCTTCGACGACGGCTACGTGATCCTCGCCTCCGAAGCCGGTCTTGTGCACGACTTCCCCGGCAAGGTCATCGAGTCCGGCCGCCTCGGCCCGGGCCGCATGATCGCGGTCGATTTCGCCAACAAGAAGTTCCTCCACGACGGCGAAGTGAAGGCCGCCATCACCGCCGATCCGCATTACCGCCAGTGGTGCGAAGATCACCTCGTCAACCTCAACACCAGCGCCGGCGCCGTGCCCGCGCCGACCATCGACGCTCCCGAGGTGCTTCTGCCCGGCCAGCTCGCCTTCGGCTACGAGTCCGACGAGATGGAAATGGTCCTCACGCCCCTCGCCGAGGGCGCCGAGCCCACCGGTTCCATGGGGGACGACACTCCGCTCGCCGTCCTCTCGCGCCGTCCTCGCCTGCTCTACACCTACTTCAAGCAGCTCTTCGCGCAGGTTACCAACCCGCCCATCGACTCCGTCCGCGAAAAGGCGGTCATGTCGCTGCACATGTTGCTCGGCGGCCGCCTCGGTCTTTTCGAGGAGTTCCCCAAGAGCACCGGCCTCGTCGAGCTCGATTCGCCGATCCTCCTCCACCACGAGTTCGCCGCGCTCTCCGACGTGCCCGCGCTGAAGGGCCGCGTCGCCACGCTCCACGCGCACTTCTCCGCCACCGTCGGCGCCAAGGCCCTCGAGCCCGCGCTCAAGTCCCTCGCCGAGCAGGCCGAGAAAGCCGTTCGCGACGGCGCCAAGATCCTCGTGATCTCCGACTGCGGCGTCACCGCGCAACAAGCCGCCATCCCGATGCTCCTCGCCGTCGGCGCCGTGCACCAGCAGCTCGTGCGCGCCGGCCTCCGCCTCCAGGCCGACCTCGTCGCCCAGACCGGCGAAGCCCGCGAAGTTCACCAGATCGCCACGCTCCTCGGCTTCGGCGCCAACGCCGTCTACCCGACGCTCGCCCTCTGCACCATCGCCCAGCTCGCCGCCGCCGGAAAGACCTCGAAGCCCGTCGAGCCCGCCAAGGCCCTGCTCAACTACCGCGAAGCCATCGACGCCGGTCTCTACAAGATCATGGCGAAGATGGGCATCAGCACCCTCGCCAGCTACCGCGGCGCGCAGATCTTCGAGGCCCTCGGCGTCTCGTCCAAGGTCGTCTCCGAGTGCTTCACCGGCACCGCGTCGCCCATCGGCGGCATCGATTATCTGCAAATCGCCGAGGAGGCGCTCGTGCGCCACGCCCGCGCCTTCCCCGCCGAGGCGCCCGCCGCCCCGCTCGCCCTCCAGCCTGAGGGCTACTACCGCGTCAACAAGCGCGGCGAAGGCGAGTTCCACGGTTGGAACCCCAAGGTCGTCGCCTCGATGAACAAGTTCATCAAGTCGGGCGACTTCGCCGGCTACCAAGAGTGGAAGACCCAAGGCGACGAGCACCAGCCCGTCGCGCTCAAGGACCTCCTCAAGATCCGCTTCGACGGACGCACTCCGGTCGCCGTCGAGGAGGTCGAGTCCATCGAGGAAATCCGCAAGCGTTTCACCACCGCCGGCATGTCCCTAGGCGCGCTCTCGCCCGAGATGCATGAGGCTCTCGCCATCGCGATGAACCGCATCGGCGGCAAGTCCAACTCCGGCGAAGGCGGCGAAGATCCGGACCGTTTCAATGTCCGCCCCAACGGCGACAACGCCAACTCCGCCATCAAGCAGGTCGCTTCAGGCCGCTTCGGTGTTACCGCCGCCTACCTCTCCTCCGCCAAGGAAATCGAGATCAAGATGGCCCAGGGCGCGAAGCCCGGCGAAGGCGGCCAGCTGCCCGGCGCCAAGGTCACGCCCCTCATCGCCAAGCTCCGCTACTCGGTGCCCGGCGTGATGCTCATCTCGCCCCCGCCGCACCACGACATCTACTCCATCGAGGACCTCGCGCAGCTCATCTTCGACCTCAAGGAGGTCAACCCGCGCGCCAAGGTCTGCGTGAAGCTCGTGTCCTGCTCCGGCGTCGGCACCGTCGCCGCCGGCGTGGCCAAGGCCTACGCCGACGTCGTGCTCGTCTCCGGCCATGACGGCGGCACCGGCGCCTCGCCCCTCGCGTCGATCAAGAACGCCGGCTCCGCCTGGGAAATCGGCGTCGCCGAGGCCCACCAGGTGCTGATGATGAACCAGCTCCGCGGACGCGTCGTCCTCCGCACCGACGGCGGCATGAAGACCGGCCGCGACATCGTCATCGCCGCCCTGCTCGGCGCCGAGGAATACAACTTCGGCACCGCCGCCCTCATCGCCGGCGGCTGCGCCATGTTCCGTGTTTGCCATCTGAATACGTGCCCGGTCGGCGTCGCCACCCAGCGCGAGGACCTCCGCGCCAAGTTCCGCGGCAAGCCGGAAAACATCATCAACTTCTTCAACGCCGTCGCCGAGGACGTCCGCCACTACCTCGCCAAGCTCGGCGCGCGCACCCTCAACGACATCATCGGCCGCGTGGATCTCCTCGAGCAGATCGACGACCCCGCCAACCCGAAGACTAAGCTCCTCAACCTCGGCGGCCTGCTCCACAACCCGGACCCGACCGGCGAACTCGACCGCTACCACACCCGCGAGCGCAACGAGCGTTTCGGCAACGAAGGTTCGCTCGACGAGCTCATCGTCCAGGAGGCGCGCGACGTCCTCCTCAAGATGTCCAAGAGCCTTGTCCGCTCCTACAAGATCACCAACGTCAACCGCGACGTCGGCACGATGCTCTCCGGCCAGATCGCCCTCTACAACGGCGACGAAGGCCTGCCCTCCAACACGATCGACCTCACCTTCACCGGCTCGGCCGGCCAGAGCTTCGGCGCCTTCCTCGTGAACGGTGTGCGTCTCACGCTCAACGGCGAGGCCAACGACTACGTCGGCAAGGGCATCAACGGCGGCGAGATCATCATCCGTCCGAAGTCCTCCGAGACCTTCGTCTGGAAGGACCAGTCGATCATCGGCAACACCTGCCTCTACGGCGCCACTGGCGGCCACCTCTTCGCCGCGGGTCGCGCCGGCGAGCGCTTCGCCGTCCGCAACTCCGGCGCCACCGCGGTGGTCGAGGGCGTGGGCGACCACGGCTGCGAATACATGACCGGTGGCTTGGTCGTGATCCTCGGCGAGACCGGCGTGAACTTCGGCGCCGGCATGTCCGGCGGCATCGCCTTCGTCTACGACGACAAGGGGACCTTCGAGAAGAAGATCAACCCGGCCATGATCGGCCTGGAGCGCATCGCCGCAGGCGAGGAGAGCGACAGCCTCCGCAACCTGATTGCGCTGCACTTCCGCCTGACTGGCAGCCCCCACGCGCAAAAGCTCGTGGAGAACTGGGACGCCGCGCTCGGCAAGTTCTGGAAGGTTGTCCCGCACCCCCCGACCGCCGACTTCCCGAAATCCGTCTTCAAGTTCGACGCCGCCAAGGTTCACGTCGGCGCGGTTGCGGCGGCCTGAGCCCATCCGCTGTAGGCCCGACCGCTGGTCGGGCAGCCAGGCAGCGGCTTGGCCTACATCTTCAGCCCCGCGCGCCCACCGGCCGCGGGGCTTTTCTTTCCATGTCTTTGCCAGCCTCTTCCCTGCGTTGACGCATCTGCGGCCCGGCTCTTGCCTCGGGTCGCCTCATGAGTTCCCAGCCTCCTCCGGACGAACCCAAAGAGCCGAATTCCGTCTTCCTCTTTTATCAAACCGAGGACGGAAAGACGCGCATCGACGTCCGCTTGGAGGACGAGACGGTCTGGCTCTCGCAAAAGCTCATGGCCGAGCTGTTTCAGAAGGATGTGCGCACAATCAATGAGCACATTCAGAATGTTTACGAAGAGGCTGAGCTCCAGCGGGTTGGAACTATCCGGAATTTCCGGATAGTTCAGCAGGAGGGTGCGCGAGCAGTTAGCCGCGACGTCGAGTTCTACAACTTGGACGTCGTCATCTCGGTCGGCTACCGGGTGAAGTCCGCGCGCGGCACTCAGTTTCGCATCTGGGCCACGCGCACGCTGCGGGAATACATCGTCAAAGGCTTCGCGCTCGACGACCAGCGACTCAAGCAGAGCCCCGGCTACTTCGAGGAGCTGCTAGCCCGTATCCGCGACATCCGCAGCTCCGAGCGGATGTTTTACCAGAAGGTCCTCGATATCTACGCGACGAGCGCCGACTACGACAAAAACGCCCCGATCACCCAGGATTTCTTCGCGACCGTGCAGAACAAGCTGCACTACGCCGCGCACGGCCACACCGCCGCCGAGATCATCCGCCTGCGCGCCGACTCCTCAAAGCCCCACATGGGTTTGCTTGCTTGGGATGGCGCCAAACCGCGCAAGGCCGACGCCAAGATCGCTAAAAACTACCTTCGCCCCGATGAGATTGAGACGCTCAACCTGATCGTGAACCAATACCTCGAGTTCGCGACTCTACAGGCGCGCTCGCGCAAGGTGATGTATATGGCCGACTGGCGCCGCAAGCTGGACGACTTCATCCGGCTCAATGATCGCGAAGTGCTGCAAAATCTCGGCCGCGTGTCGCACCAAGACGCGATGGAGCACGTGGACGCCGAGTATGCGGTGTTCCACCACAAACGTCTTGCCGACGAAAGCGCCGCCGCCGAGCGCGAGATGGAGGAGCGCCTAAAACGTCTGCCCAAGCCGCCGCCGCCGGATGCGTAGGGGCCTTGAGCCGCTTTGGTCACTACGCGGTCCCCAGCAGACGCGCTTCCAGCTCGGCGGCGGCGCGGGTGGCGAGGGTGCCGGCCGCAGCGCGTTCGCGCGCTGACTCCGCTCTCGCCGCGCTCATCGCCTTGACCAGCTCGCGCTGCACCGCCAACGGCGGAAGCGGCAGGCGCAAAGCAAGGAGGCCGCCCTTGGTGACCTTTTTCATCGTCGGCGACGTGCCGGTAGCGGACTGCTCGATCTGATGGCGAAGGTGCGGGCTCGCCATCACTGCGGCGAGGTAAGCGGGGAGAACCGGCCCCTTCTCCTTGAACACGGCGCGGAAAATCAAATCAGGCAGCATGAGTTTGGGCCGCGTCTGCTCAACGTGGGCGCAGGCGCCTACCAGCCGTAGCACATTGCCGCGAACGAACAGCACGTCTCCCGCTTTTACTTCCATCTCAGGCCGTGGCTGAAACTCCTTCGGCAGCGCCTTGTTTTCCGTTTCGTCGAAGCTGCCGAAAGACACCGCGCCGAGCTTGAGCACGCCCCATTCGCCGGTGGCGGCGGGACGGGGGAAGCACTTCGGGCTCCAGCCGTTTTCGAGGTCGGCGATCACCTCGCCGAGTTTCGCGACCGGATACTTGCCCGCCGCCACGTCGGGCGCGGTGAGCGCTTCGCGGAGCTGCGCCACGCCCCAGCGTTCCAGCCGGGCGAAATCCAAGGCAAAGGCCTTGCGCGCCGTCGTCGCGCCCGGCTCGCGCAGACCCAGTGCGGCGAGGAAGGCGCGCTTCGCCTTCGCCTCGATCTCGTCCGCCCGCGCCCGAGCCGCCGCGATCTCCGCCTGCGCCTTTTGCCACGCGTCCACGATTGCGTGTTGCTCGGTCAGTGGCGGCAGCGGGACCTTCACCGACTCGAAAACCTCGGGCGTCACGCGTTTGCGTCCGCTCGTGCCGCTGACGAGCGAGTTGATCGCCTGCCTGAAGTTTGCCGAGCGTAGCACGAGGATCAGGAACTCCGGCAGGGCTCGCGCGGTGTTCACGCGGTAAACGGGAAACTCCGAGGTGACGGCGACGCGCGGGAAGCGCGTAGGGACGAGACCGATGGCGCCGTTGCGGAGATCGATCTTGGAGAAAATCAGGTCGCCGGCCTCCGCGAGAAAGAGCGATCCGCGGAAGTCGCTTTTGCCGTGGAGATTTCGTTGTTCGATGACGCCTTCGAAGCTGAGCGAGACGAAATGCTCGGGGCCGAGGGCGAGGGTCTTGCGATCAAAAAGCTCGCTGCGCCGAATGAGCGCGTCGCCGATAAGTGCGAGCGGGTGCCCGGCGCGGTGCCAAGCGTCTTCTCGCTGCGCGAGCACGGACCAGCGCTCGATCTCCGCCCACTCCACCGCGAAAGCCCCGGCCGGGCCTGAAACCGCGCCTTGCGCGTTCAGGCCGCCGGGGCGTCCACGAAAAAAGGGTGCGGGTCCTTTTCAAACTCCCGGTAGAGCTCCAGCGCGGTCTTGGTCACGCCGGGCGGCACGCGGTCGTTCGGATAAAGCTCGTTGTCGTCGGGCTCGCCGGTGGCGGTGATGCCGACCTTCTCCGCCTCGTAGAAGAAAACCGGATACGAAAACTTCTTCTTCAGCAGCGCGCGGGCCTCGGCGACGAGGCGTTCCTCGTAGGCGGCCTCGAGGTCGGCGAATTCCTTTTCGGCGGCTTTGCGGGCGGCGGCGTCTTTCGCGGCCTTGGCGGCCGCGATGCGCTCCAGCACGGGAGCGCACGCGGCCTCGTGCGCGGGGCGCAGGCGGGCGGCGGTCTCGGCGCGGGCGGCGGCGTGTTTCTTTTCGTAGTCGGCCGCCTCGGTCTCGGTGAATTTTTGCAAAAAGAGCAGCGAGCACTTCACGCTGGCGCCGGAGCTGGTGAAGGTCTCGGCGGGCAGGGAGACGACGGCGAGCAGGCGGGCGCGGTCCTCGGTGAAGGCGCGGACGTGGGCGAGCGAGGGGTTGTTGAACACGCCCTCGGGGAGCACGATGCCGAGGCGGCCGCCGGGCTTGAGCAGATCGAGGCAGCGTTCGATGAAAAGCAGCTCCGTCTTGATGCGGCCGGCGACCTCGTCCTTGGCGTTGCGGGCGGGGAGCTGGAAAAGGGAGGCGATGGGCTTGCCCTTGGCGGCGACGAGCCGGTCGCGGGCCAGGCGGTAGTCATCGAGAAACTCGGCGACGTAGCGGCGCTCGGCCTCGGGGCTGACGGAGATGTCGGATTCGAGGATGAGGTCGGAGGCCTCGACATTCGAGCCGAAGGGCGGGTTGGTGAGGATGAGCGAGAAGCGGCCCTCGAAGATGCCGTTCACGTTGAGCAGGCCGTTGTGGTGGTGCACGCCGCCGTGGCCGTCGCCGTGCATGATGATTTTAATCTTGCTGGTGCGGGCCATGCGGTCGTTGGCGTCGCAGCCGTAGATGTGGCAGTTGGCCAGCTGCCAGACACGAGAGCCGGAGCGGCGGCGGCCTCCGGCGTCGGGGCCGCGCACGGGATCGAGCTGGGCGAGGTTTTGCTCGAAGCGCTCGCGGAGAAGGCGGGCCTTTTCGGCATCCGAGAGCGACTTCTTCGCGTCAAGGGAGGCGGCGTAGGCTCGGTAGTCGGCGTCGAGGGAGGCGGCGATTTTTTCGCGCACCATCTCGAAGAAGCGAATGAGGAAGCCGCCGGAGCCGGCGCAGGGGTCGCACACGATGTCGCTTTCCTGCGGATCGAGGAGGCGGATCATGAAGTCCACGACCGGGCGCGGGGTGAAGAACTGGCCGATCTCGCCGCGGAAGGTGCGGCCGAGGAAGCGCTCGAAGGCCACGCCCTTCACGTCCTCGGAGGTGTCGGAGAGGTTGTAGGCCTGAAGCAGCTCGACGATTTTCTCGACGGTGGCGGGGCGGAGGTTGATGCGATCCTGCGGATCGAAGAGGCGGTCGGCGGCGTATTTCTTTTTCGTGGCCTCGAAGAGCGGGGCGATGGGCTCGTCCACGAGTTGCTGGTTGAGCACGTCCTTGGTAAAAAGGTTTCGGCGCTGGCCCTTGGAACGCATCTCGCGCTCGGCGTAGACTTTTACGAAGAGGATTTTGGCGATCTCGTCGAAGGCGGCGGCGGGGGCGAGGTGCTCGCGGTTGCGGATGACGTTGTGGCAGTCGTGGAGCAGGTTGGCGAATTCGTGCTCCTTGAAGGTCTTGAGGCGCGCGAGAGTTTCCTCGACCTCCTTGTCGCTGGCGCCGGCGTGCGGGATGTCCTGCACCTCGCTCCAATTGGGCAGGCGCTTCTGGTCGTCCACCTTGAAGACTTTTGTCTGGCGGTGGTTGTGGCAGACGAAAAAGCGGGCGCGCTCGTAGTTGGCGTAGGCGCCGCCCTGCTGGTAGGTCGTCTCGTCGACCACGACGTTCTCGGCCTTGCACTCGACGACGATGAAGACGCGGTTTCCGGCCTTCTTATCGGCGACGCTTCGCCAGACGACGATATCCGCGCGGGCATGACCGGTGCCGCGTTGGCCGGCCACCGATTGCTCTTCCGCCATTTGGTCGAGCGAATAGCCATATTCGTTCACCAAGGTGCAGACATAGTCCTGACGCCCGCGTTCTTCGGGCGTTTCGACCAAATATATGCCGCGCAAGGGGCTCCAGATGCGCCCCTTAGGGTCGTGCTTAACTTTCAGGATGGATGCGGGTTCAGCGGAAGCGGGGGCGGCGGCGCGCTTGGACATGCGGGGCATGCCGATGGCGCGCCCTTGGTGACCAAGCTCACGCACAAAGGGTGTTCTGATGTCCGCCTCGAAAATCCTCCCTCATTTTCCACTCCCGAAACCTTGCGCCTTCCGATAACGTCGTAGGCTATCGCGCGCTTTCGAGGGGCTTGTCCTCTTCGGGCCGCATCTCCCAAAACATCCAAACCTCACGACCCATGAAGAAACTCGTCCTCGCCCTCGTCGCCGTCTCCCTCGCCTCCGTTTCCTTCGCCTGCAACGGCAGCTGCACCGGCGAAAAGTCCGACAAGCCCGCCACCGAGCAATCCGGCGACGGCCAGAAGAAGGCCTAAACCCTTCTCTCCGCAGTCCGCGTCCGGTCCATCCGGTCGCGGCCCCCTCCTGCCCACGCGGCCACGCGTCGGCGTTTTTGTTGCCCGCGGCCGGCGGCCCGCCCCTCACTCGCCCCAACTATTTTCCAACCATGGCCCACAAAGTAAAAGCCGCCAAGCGCCAGACCCAGCTCACCGAGATCATCAACGCCAAGATCGCCGCCAAAAAGGGCCCGATCTCGCAGTTCCTCGCGAACAACTACCGGCACTTCAACGCCGCCGCGCTCATCGACTCCGCCAAGGGCTACGAGAACCACCTCAAGGCCGGCGGCAAGATGCTCGTCACCCTCGCCGGCGCCATGTCCACCGCCGAACTCGGCATCACCCTCGCCGAGATGATCCGCCAGGACAAGATCCACGCCATCGTCTGCACCGGCGCCAACCTCGAGGAAGACATCTTCAACCTCGTCGCCCATGACTACTACGAGCGCGTGCCGCACTACCGCGATCTCACCGCCGCCGACGAGCAGGCCCTGCTCGATCGTCACATGAATCGCGTGACCGACACCTGCATCCCCGAGGGCGAGGCCATGCGCCGCATCGAGGCCGCCGTCGCCGAGGAGTGGCTCGCCGCCGACAAGGCCGGCGAGGCCTATTTCCCGCACGAGTTCATGTATAAGGTCATCCGCTCCGGGAAGCTGAAGAAGCACTACATGATCGACCCGAAGAATTCCTGGATGCTCGCCGCCGCCGAGAAGGACCTTCCGATCGTCGTTCCCGGTTGGGAGGACTCCACCTTGGGCAACATGTATGCCGGCCGTTGCCTCACCGGCGAAATCAAGAACGTCCACACCGTGCGCGGCGGCATCGAATACATGACCGTCTTCGCCCAGTGGTATATGAAGACCGCCAAGACCCTCAAAAACGGCGAGGGCTCCATCGGCTTCTTCCAGATCGGCGGCGGCATCGCCGGCGACTTCCCGATCTGCGTCGTTCCGATGCTCCACCAAGACCTCGACAAGCCCGACGTCCCGCTCTGGGGCTACTTCTCGCAAATCAGCGACTCCACCACCAGCTACGGCAGCTACTCCGGCGCCGTGCCGAACGAGAAGATCACCTGGGGCAAGCTCGGCCAGAAGACCCCGAAATTCATCGTCGAGAGCGACGCGACCATCGTCGCCCCGCTCATCTTCGCCTGGGTGCTCGGCCAATAATCGCACCGCACGCGAACAGCTTTTCCAAGAGCCAAGGGCGCCGATCTCCGGCGCCCTTTTTGTTTTTGGGCGGCGGGCCATGAGTTCTGCTTTGTCGGAATAATGTCCTCGGATTGGAGGGCTGCGCTCCGTCGCGGCCGTTTTCCGCCGACGCGCGGACCGGACGGAACCGGTCCCTCCACCAAAAGCCTTGAGCTTACCAAGGTGGAATTAGGCGGGAGACTATCCATTCGCGGTCGCCGAAATCCTTAGCGCAGTGGCTTCTGCGAGCTTGAGCCTGATGGTCGTATCGGGGAATTTCCCGCGCATGCCATCTGCCCCGCGACCCGCCGCGCCGCGTTGTCCGCTTCTTTTGCGTCCTTGGGTTTGGTCGTTCTTCGGCCTTCTCGCGGCGGTCCCCGGAGTTCACGCCGGCCTGGAGCCTGAGCGCCTTCCGGCCGATTTTCGGCAAGTCGTCAACCGTGCCAAGGAGACCGTTTTCCCCTCCGTCGTCTACCTGCGTTGCGTCCTCGAAAACAACGAGCTCGGCCAACGCCTCCGCGTCACCGCCTCGGGCAGCGGCGTGCTCGTCTCGGCCAACGGTGACCTCGTCACCAACTGGCACGTCGTCAACCGCGCGCTGGAGGTGCGTTGCCTCCTGAATGACGGCCGCGCCTTTTCCGCCGACATCGTCGGGCAGGACAAGGACACCGATCTCGCGCTCGTGCGCCTCCGCTTGCCGGCCGGCGAGACCGTGCCCTTCGCCAAGCTCGGCGACTCCGCCCGCCTGCAAGAAGGCGACTTCGTCATGGCGCTCGGCGCGCCGTGGGGGCTCAACCGCTCCGTCTCCTTCGGCATCGTGGCCTGCGCCCGCCGTTATCTTCCCGAAGGCAGCGAATACAGCCCGTGGATCCAGACCGACGCGTCGATCAGCCCGGGCAACTCCGGCGGCCCGCTCGTCGACACCGAGGGCCTCGTCGTGGGCATCAACGCCCGCGGCTCCATGCAGGGCGGCGACATGGGCTTCGCCATCCCGGCCGAGACCGTCTCGATCGTTCTGCCCCGCCTGCGCGACGGCGGCGACGCCGACTGGGCTTGGACCGGTCTTCAACTGCAGCCGCTCCGCGATTTTCAACGTAACATCACCTTCGAAGGCGACCACGGCGTGATCGTGGTCGGCACCGACGACAACAGCCCCGCGCGCGACGCGGGTTTTCTCGCCCGCGACCGCTTGCTCGCGATCAACGGCGAGCCGGTCGTCGCCTTGATGGAGGAAAACCTACCCGAGGTGCGCCGTCGTCTCGCGTTGCTTCCGGTCGATCGCCCCGCGCGACTCTCTGTGTTGCGCGACGGAAAACCGATCGAGCTCGAGCTTTCTCCCCGTGTGAAGGGCCGGGTGCTGGGCGTGGAGCTGGCCTGCCCGCGCTGGGACTTTACGGTCAAGGCGATCAACCAGTTCGAGGTTCCCGACCTCCATTTCCAGCGACCCGAGGGCGTCTACGTCTTCGGCGTGCGCAGTCCCGGCAACGCCTCGGGCAGCGGCCTCGCCCCGCGCGACATCCTGCTCAAGGTCAACGGCGTCGACGTGCGTTCGCTCGACGACGTCCGCGGCCTCCACGCCCGCTCGATCGCGGGGCTGGCCAACGGCGGCCCGCGCCGGCTTGTGCTTTCCGTCCTGCGCGGCGGCCGCGTCGTGCAAATCGCGGTCGACGTCACCCGCGACTACTCGGGCGACTGAGGTTTCGCCGCCCTCGCTCGGCGCCCGTCGCGCGTCCGCTCCTTTCACCGATCCGATTCTTCCCACCTTCCCGTCATCCCCATGCATTCCATCTCCCCCGAAGCGCGCCGCTCCCGGCGACTCCGCCCGCTCGCCACCGCCACGTTCCTGCTTATTCTCGCGCCGGTCGGCTTCACCTCCGCCCGCGCCGCCGGCCTAGCCGACGGGGAGATTCCCGCCGCGGTCCAATCCGCCCTCGTGCAGGTGGAGGCCTTCGTCCAGGCGTCCGAGGGCGAGGAACCGAAGGCGTCCGGCTGGTCCAGCCGCTGCCCGAAGTGCGGCGAATACCACGTCAACCAGCTCGACGACGTGCTGCGCCAGGAACGTCCCGCGGCCGTCGCCGGTTATCTGGTCGCGCCCGACCGGGTGCTTTCCGCCGACCCGATGATCCATCCGCGCTTCGTCCGCGAATGGCGCGTTCGCATCGGCGACGAGAGCGTCGTCGCCCGTCCCGCCGCCTGGGCCGCGGACCGCAAGGCCATGCTCTTCGCGATCGAGCGTCCGCTCGCCTCCGGCCGGCCGCTCGCGTTTTCGGCCTCGGCGGCCGCCCCGTATTCGACGATCACCTACAGTCGGGAAAAGGACGGCTGGGGCTCGCTCATCCAGCCGCTCGGCGGCTCGTGGCTGGTCCGCGCGGGCGGGGCGCGTTTCCGCCCCGTGCCTTTCGGCTCCCTCGCGCTGGCCGGCGACGGAACGCCCGTGGCCCCGATTTTTGGCGAACTGCTGCCGCCGGGGGACGCTTGGAAACGGGCCTGGGCGGAGTGGCCCTGGATCGACGAGGCCGCCTACGGCCGCTTGCAGGAAGCCACCCGACGCTCGGCCGACGCGACGATTCTCCACGCCACTCTGCGCCTGCGTCCGGTGCCGGTCCAGCCGGGCGAGGAGCAGAGCTACGGCGAGGACGAGGATTCGAAGGCCACCACGCTGCACGCGCTCGCGCTCGTTTTGTCTCCGTCCCGCGCGGTCGTGTTGCGCGGGCTGGCTCCCGCGGTCACCGCTCGTCTGGAGAGTGTGAGCCTCGCGCTTGCCGGCGGCTCCTCCCGCTCGGCGCGCTTCGTGGGCAGCGTCGCCGATTTCGCGGCCATGGTCGTGGAGCCCGAGCAGCCCTTCGCCGAGACGCTCAAGCTGGCGGACGCGCCGTGGGAATCTCTGCGCGACCGGCTGTTGTTCGCCGCCGATGTCAGCGTGGTGGGCGAGGAGCGGCGCGCCTGGTTCGGTCACCGCCGTTGCGCGTCCGTCGGGACCGGTTTCCGCGGCTGGGAGACGCCGGAGTTCGGCGAAAACGCGGAGAACTTGTTTCTTTTCGACGACCAAGGACGTCTGGTCGGGGCGCCGCTCGCCCAGCGCGCCGTCCCGGGCGGCGAGCGTTGGTCCTCCAAGCCCGATCCTTTCCCTGTCCAAGCCTCGCGTTTCCTCGCCTATGCCGGCGAGCCCGCCGGCTGGGCGGATACGCGCAACGTCCCGCGTTCGGCGGCCGACGAGCGGCGTCTCGCCTGGCTCGGTGCGGAGATGCAGCCGCTCGACAGCGATCTCGCCGCGGCGCACGGGGTCTCGGCCCAGACGGAGGACGGCGGCTACGGAGCCTTGGTGACGCATGTCTACCCTGGTTCGCCCGCCGAGCGCGCGGGTCTCGTGGTCGGGGATGTGTTGCTGCGTATCCTGCCGGCCGGGGCGCCTCGTCCCATCCAGGTGCATGTGGAGCCTTTCGCCTTTTCGAACCAGGCCTTCCCGTGGGAACGCTACGACCAGATTCCGGACGCTTATTTCGACCGCATCCCGCGGCCGTGGATGTCGGCCGAAACCAAGCTCGACAAGGTCTTGAAGGATTTGGGCGTGGGAACCGCCTACACGCTTGATTACGCCCGCGCCGGCGCGGTGGCCACGGTGTCCCTGGTCGTCGAACAGGGCCCCGAGCACTACGCGTCCGCCCCGGAGGCGATCTCCGAAAAACATGGGCTGCGCCTTCGCGAGCTGACCTTCGAGACGCGGCGCTTTTTCCAGATTCCCGAGGGGAAACCCGGCTTGCTCATCGCTCGTGTGGACGCGGGCGGACTGGCGGCGGTCGCCGGCCTGAAGCCCTACGAGATCATCGTCACGGTGAACGACCTTCCCGTCGCCACCGTCGCCGAATTCGAGGCCGCCCTGGCCAAGGCGGGCGCCGCGCCGCTCCGCATCGGCGCGCGCCGCATGAACCAGAGCCGGCTCGTCACGCTCGACGCGAGCGCGTCTTCCGCCGCTCCCTGAAATCGGCCGCCCCGCCCTCGCGACCGCGGAGTGGCGGGATTTTCGTAGGGTATGCACCTTTCGGCGCTGGCATGGTGCCTGCGCCGGAAGCGGCCATGAGTTTTTGCGCGCAGCCCGATTTCGCTTCCGGCGTCTGGCATGAATCCTTGGCCCGATACCGCTCGATCGTGGAAAACGCGGTCGAGGGTATTTTCCAATCCACGCCGGATGGTCGCTACCTCTTGGCGAATCCGGCGCTTGCGCGGATGTATGGCTACGCCTCCCCGGAGGAGCTGCTGGCCAGCGTGAGCGACATCTCGCTTTCCATCTACGTCGATCCGTCGGTGCGCGACGAGTTCAAGCGCTTGATGGCCCGCGATGGAGAGGTGCGCGGCCTCGAATACGAGGTGCGCCGCAAGGACGGCTCCACGCTTTGGATCAGCGAGCACGCGCGCGCGGTTCGAGACGAGGAGGGCGGCGTGCTCTATTACGAAGGTTTCGTCATGGACGTCACCCGTCGTCGGCAGGCCGAGGAGGCCTTGCGGGCCGCCAAGGAGGCCGCGGAGGTCGCCAAAGACATCGACGTGGTGGCTGAGGCCGGGACCGGCATCGAAGCGAT
>CBIHRE010000060.1:0-14891 GCA_966212385.1 uncultured Akkermansia sp.
CGTGACGGCGTGATCGAGGTGCGCCGCGAGGGGGGCGCCGAGGACAAGCCGCAACTGGTCAAGCTCGCGCGCGGCGAGGAGCACGAAGTCACCGGCGAACTGGCGGCGACGACCGACGCCCGGCTGCGCTTTCGCGTGACCGACGTCGATGGCCTCGTCTCCGAGGTTTCGCCCGAGACGCTGCTCACGCTTTCGCACGACCTCGCGCCGCAGGTCGATGTGCGCGAGCCGCAGCGCGACGGCTTTGTCAGCATCGCCTTCGCGCTTCCGCTCAAGGTCGAGGCCAGCGACGACTACGGCCTGCGCCAGCTCCGCATCCACCGCGCGCTCAACGGTGTCTACACCGAGCCCCTGCTCGTGCCGGTCGAGGGCGTGAAACGCGACGCGTCCGCGGCCTTGGTTTTCGACTTCGTCCGCCTCGGCGCGCGACCGGGCGACCGGGTGAGCTTCTTCGCCGAGGCGACCGACACCGCCCCCGAGGCCCACCTCGGCCGCAGCCGCACGGTCACGATGACCTTGATCAGCGAGGACGAATACAACCAGCACCTGCGCGAGAACTCCGAGGTCGCCGACATCGCCCAGAAATACGAGGCGCTCACCGAACGCTTCTCCGCGCTGCGCGAAGAACAGACGAAACTCGCCGAGGAGGCGAAGGCTCTCGCCGAGAAACTCGCCAAGCAAGGCGGCAAGCCGACGCCGGAGGACGAAGCCAAGGCCGCCGATCTCGCCGCCCGTCAGGACGCGATCGACGGCGAACTCGATAAGCTCGCCGACAAGCTGCGGGACTTTTCCCGGCCGAATCCGGTCTACGACTTCGAGAAAGATCTGGCCAAGCAGCTCGCGCTCCAGTCCGGCGCTTTGCGCGATTCCGCCCAGCAGAGCCGCGACGCGCGCGACGCCGCCGAACGCGCCGGCGGTGACTCCGCGGCCAAGGCCGCCGCCCTCGAAAAACGCGCTCGCGAACAGGCCGAACGACTCGGCGCGAGCCGCGAGCAGCTCGCCAAGGAAATGGACCAGCCGCTGAAGGATCTCAGCCGCCTCCACGAGCTCGTGAACGACTTCAACCTATTCGAACAGGCCTACCTCGCGCAGGAAGCGTTGGCGGAGCAGATGCGCGCCTACGAGGCGAAGCCGAACCCGACGCGCGAGGACCAGCTTGCGATGAAGGATCTCGCCGCGCGCCAAGCCGCGGTGCGCGAGGCCTTGCGCCAGTTGCCGGAGCGTCTCCGCGAGCATGCCCAGGCGGCGGAGGGCGATTTCCCCAAGGCCGCGCAGGCCGGGCGCGACATGGCCGAGGCCATCGAGCAGGAACGTCTCGGCTCCACCGCCGAAAACGCGACCAACCGGCTCCTCGCCGCCGAAGGCCGCGAAGGCGCCGCCCTAACGCAGCGGCTCGCGAAGGACATGGCGGCGCTGATGAGCAAGTGCGAGGGCGGCGAAGGCGAGATGCAGAGCGAACTGGACCAGTATCTTCGCTCCCGCATGCCCTCCGGCGGCGGGAAAGGGCAAAGCTGGGAGCAGATGCGCCAGAGCCGGAAATTCGCGCTGAAGGGCAGCAACGGCGAGGGCCTCGCGAACATGGCGAGCGGTCGCGGCAACGGCATGGCCTCGGGTTATTCCGTGCCGGGCAACAACACGCCGCCGGTGCTCGGCGCCGAGCCCGCCGCCGCGCAGTCCGGACAGGCCGCGAATCGCGCCGGCGCCGGGCAGGGCAAGGGCGACGGTCGGGGCGACGGCGGAGCGCCCGCGGAGCAGACCGGAAAAGCCGAGGTGATGAAGGGCGTTAACCCGACCGACCGCGAATCCGGGGCCACGCCCGGCGAGCTTGGCGCGGAGGAATATCGCGAACTCGTCGACGAATACTTTAAACAACTCACGCGACCATGAACCGATTCGTTGCCCGATTTTTCCGCGCGGCGGCCTTGTCCGTCCTCGCGTTGCACGTCGCCTCCGCGCCCGCTTGGGCTCGGTCGAACGAGCCGATCCCCACGCCCAAGCCCTCGACCAAGCCGCTCGAGCCCGGCGTGATCGCGGTCGGCAATCTCATCTACGCCGGCGACCGCAGCTCCGTATGTTTCGCCGACAAGTTTCTCGCCGACACCGCGAAGGACACGACGCTACCGGTCGAAAAGGAGTTCCGCTCCGTGCGGCTCGATTCCGAGGCGGTTTTCGACACGCCCTTCTGCGTCTTCTCCGGCGAGGAGGCGTTCACGCTGACCGAGCGCGAACGCGAAAATCTCCGGCGTTACCTGCTCAACGGCGGCTTCATCCTCGCGAGCCCGAGCTGCTCCAACGCCGATTGGGACAAGTCGCTGCGCAAGGAGCTTGCGCTGGCTTTGCCGCAGCAGCGCCTCGTCACGATCCCGATGACGCACCCGGTGTTCTCGATCGTGAACCGCATCGACAGCCTCAAATGCAAGAGCGGCAACACGGCCCTGCTCGAGGCGCTGGAGGTAAATGGACGGCTCGTGATGATCTATTCCAAGGAAGGCCTGAACGACGTGGGCAACGCCAAGGGTTGCTGTTGCTGCGGCGGAAACGAGATCCTGAAGTCGGCGTTGATGAACGTGAACATCCTCACGTATGCGCTGCTCTATTGATCGCGGGTGGCACGGGCGTCCCGCCCGTGGTTTTTCTCTGGTTTGGTCCCGCTTCGCACTCGTCGTCTGCGCGATGCTCGCGCTGCTGCTCGCCGGCTGCGGACGCGGCGACGACAAGCCGACCGATGTGGAGGTGTTCTTCACCTCGCAGACGCGCGGCAAGCTCACGCACTGCGGTTGCTTCACCGGCCAGTATGGCGGTCTTGCCCGCTTGCGCACGGCGCTGGATGCCCGACCGGTGGCGGAGCGTGTGGGCGTGGATGTGGGCGATGCGCTCGAGGGCACCGAGGATTTCCAGATTTTGAAACACCGCCAGGTGCTGAAGGCCTACGCCGGCATGGGCTACGCCGCGCTCAACGCCGGCGTGCGCGAGGCGGCCTTGCCCGCGACGACGCTTAAACAACTCGGAGGGGAGTCGCCGGTGCCTTTTATCTCGGCGAATCTGCGCGATGCCAAAAGCGGCGAGCCTTTGCTCAAGCCTTGGACGTTGACGGAGCGCGCGGGAAAGCGGATCGCCTTCCTCGGCGTGGTGGATCCCGCGTTGTTGCCCGATGGCGCGGGCGAAGGCGTGGAGATCGAGCCGATGGAAACCTGTCTTGCGCGCGTGATTCCCGAGCTGAAGGGCAAGGCCGACGCGCTCGTGCTGCTTGCCTACGCGAACGAGGCCGCGCTGAGCGCCTTGGCCGGGCGTTTTTATGAGCTGAGCGCGGTGCTCGGTGGCGCGGTCAGCCAGCCGGCCCAGCGGCTTCAGCACGAGAACCGGAGCTTCGTCTACTACACCGGCAACGAGGCGAAGTCCTATGGTTATTTGGAACTGCGAATCGGACGGAACGGGGAGGTCGCCGCAGGACGCCATGAAGTGACCCTGCTCACCGATCGATATCCGGAGAGTCGCGAGATTCTGGGGCTGCTCGCGGCCTATAGGACGGAGAGCCGCACGGCCAAGTTTGCGGTCGACGATCCGGCGCGCGCGCTCGAAGGGCGGGTTCCCGGTGTGCGCAGCGCGGCGGATTATGTCGGTTCCCCCGCCTGCGTGACGTGTCATCCGTCGGCCGCGGCGGCTTGGAAAAGCAGCGGGCACGCGCACGCCTTCGATGCGCTGGTCGAGCGCGGCGCAGATGCGGATCCGTCGTGCATTGCCTGCCACACGGTGGGGTTTGGTTCGCCCGGTGGCTATCGGCGCGAGTTCGCCGACCGGCAGTTGACCCAGGTGGGCTGCGAAAGTTGCCATGGCCCCGGCGGACGGCACGTGGCGGAACGCGCGGCCGGAGGTCCGATCACCTTCGAGTTCAGGCCGCTCGGCCCGGGCGATTGCCAGAAGTGCCACCACGGCGAGTTCAGCCGGCCCTTCGACTGGGATAAGTTCTGGCCGCAGGTGAAACACGGAAAGGAACCGAAGGCATGAAAACAGGATGGAGCCGGAAACTGTTCGGGAGCGTGGCGGCGCTGGTTTTGGCGAGCGGGGTGCTCGCGCAAACGAAGCCGTCCACGCCGGCCGTGGCGCTCGAAGACCCCTGGCAGACGCGGCTGCCGGCTTTTTCCGTCGACGGTCCGCCGCGCGCCGAGACGCCGATCCTGCTCTATTTCACCGCGCCGTGGTGCGGGTTCTGCAAGCAGATGGAGCGCACCACGCTGGCCGACGCCGAGGTGAACGCGCAGGTCGCGAAGCTGCGGGCGCACAAGATCGACTACGACTCGCAGGGCGGCCTTGTGGAGCGTTTTGGCGTGCGCGGCATCCCGGCCTTCGTGCTTACGAACGACCGTGGCGAGGTGCTCGACCGTCTGACCGGCGCGACGCCAAAGGAGGAGTTTTTGAAATGGCTCGCCGGTGGTCGGACGACCGCGACGCGCGCCGCGCAGGGCGCGGAGGAGCGTGCGGCGGCCTTGGCGCGCGTGGCGGCGGACATGTTGTCCACGGACGAGGCGGTGCGGACGCGCGCGCTGACGACGTGCTGGGAATTGGCCGGCCGCGGCGACGAGTTTGAGCGCAAGCGCGCGACCGAAAATCTGAGCGCCCTGCTTGGAACCGATTCCGGTGCGTCGCCGGCGATGAAAACCGCGTGGTGGCGCGTCGGGCTCGAGCACACCGATCTGTCGGTGCGGGTGGCCGCGGCTAATTTGCTGCGGACGATGAAGCCGGAGACGGCGACGATCTACGATCCATGGGCCGATGAGGCGGCGCGGAACGCGGCTCTGATTAAAATCACGAGCCGGTAAGCGGAGCCGCGGACAAGTCGGAAGGGGTGTTCCAATTGGCAAAGAGACCATCTGCCCGTGGAGGTATGGTCAGGTGGCTCATCCATCCCTCGCCGATGGCGGAGGCGAGGAGACGCTGGAGCGAAAGACGGTTCGCTTTGAGGGCGGAGCTGATCGCATCCAAGGATGCGGTGTGACGAGGATACACGGCGCAGAGCGGTTCGAAGCCGAGCGCGGAATCCATGTGCAGTGGAACGACGCCGATGCGATCGGAAGCCTTTGCGAGCAAGGCATCCAGCCATGCGGACGTGATGAATGGCAGGTCCACCGCGAGGACGAGGAGGCGCGGCTGCGCGGCGGCGGCGAGGCCGGCGGCGAGGCCGGCGAGGGGGCCGCAGTCGGGGGCGGCGTCGGGGACGAGACGGGCGTCGTTAAGCGGGCCGGTGAGCGCGTAGCCGCGCTCGACGGGGGCGGAGAGGAGCAACTCGGCGCAGCCGGGGAGGGAGCGGAGCAGGGCGGCTTGGTGGGCGAGAAGCGGCAGGCCGGAGACAGGGTGGGGCAGGAGGGCCTTGTCGCGGCCCATGCGAGAGGAGCGGCCGCCAGCGAGGAGGAGGGCGGAGAAGGGAACGGAAGCGGTGGCGGGTTCAGCCGGACTCATGCAGTCGCGCGGGCGTCGACGCGGAGGACGCCGTCGGTGAGGATCTTGGCGCGCAGGCCGCCGCGGCCCTTGAGCGCGGCTTCGGCGCCGGGGGCGAAGGCGCGGTCCATCCAGTAGCAGGGCGAGCACTCGGCGCTGCCGCGGAAACGGACGCCTTGGATTTCGAATTCGGCGCCGATGAGCGTGTTCAGGTCGACGCCGCGGGTGATTACGTTGCGGCGATAGACGGAGGGTTCGCGGTCCCAGGTTTGGAGGAGAACGCAGAGCTCGTCGTGGATTTCGCCGGCGAAGAAGGTGATCTGGCCTTTGTAGTCGGGTTTGTAGTCGAAGAAGCGATCGCCGCGCAGGCCGCGACCGGCGACGCACTCAACCTCGGGCACGGCGAGGATCGGGTGCTCGTCGGCGGGTTTCCCGTGGTGGCCGAAGTAGTTGTGGCCGGGGGAGAGAAAGAGGTGTTCGACGCGGATCATGGCGCGGTGCTCGTCTGGATCTGATATTTTACAGAAGGAAACGAAGGGAGCGAAGGAGGAGGATCTTTTTCCGGGACGCGGACGCTTCGTTTTCTTCGTTATCTTCTGTGAAATGTTCGGGCGGGATCGCGTTGAGATTATTCTCCGCGGAGGTGGCGGAGGCACTCGCGGATGGCGGGGACGAGGGGCGGGAGGCATTCGCCGATGGCGCGGGGGTTGCCGGGGAGGTTGATGATGAGGCTGCGGCCGCGCGTGCCGGCGGTGGCGCGCGAGAGGATGGCGGTGGGGACCTTGGGGAAACTCACGGCGCGCATCGCTTCGCCGAAGCCGGGAAGCTCGCGGTCGAGGACGGCGCGGGTGGCTTCGGGGGTGAAATCGCGCGCGGCGGGGCCGGTGCCGCCGGTGGTGACGACGAGGTCGCAGTGTTCGTCGTCGCAGAGGGTGCGGAGGAGGGCGGATAGGCCCTCGCGGTCGTCTGGGATGAGGCGGGCGAGGATCGTGTGATCGGGGCCGAGGTGCTCGCGGAGGACGCGTTCGATCTCGGGGCCGCTGAGGTCGGCGTAGACGCCGGCGGCGGCGCGGTCGCTCAGGGTGACGCGGGCGATGCGGAGATTTTTAACCACGGAGGACACGGAGGGCACGGAGAGGATGAAGAGAATGAATCGAGAACGGAGGGCTCGGAAGAATTTCTCTTCGTGAAACTCCGTGCTCTCCGTGGTTCAAATTTTCCGTTTTTCCGTCACGCGGACGGCGGTGAGGGTCATGGTTTTGTCCACGGCTTTCATCATGTCGTAGAGGGTGAGGCCGGCGACGGTGACGGCGACGAGGGCTTCCATCTCGACGCCGGTCTTGGCGGAGACGCGGGCGGTCGCGGAGATTTGGATACGATCGGGGAGGACGGTGAAATCGACGGAGATCGAGTCGAGGGGCAGGCCGTGGCAGAGAGGAATGAGCTCGTCGGTGCGCTTGGCGGCGAGGATGCCGGCGAGGCGGGCGGCGGCGAGGACGTCGCCCTTGGGCAGGGCTTGCGCGCGGAGGAGATCGATCGTGGCGGGCTGGCAGAGGAGTTCGCCGGCGGCGGTTGCAGAGCGGGCCTGCACGGGTTTGTGGCCGACATCGACCATGCGGGCGGCGCCGGTGGAGTCGAGGTGGCTGAAAGCGGGCGAGGAATCGGACATGGGGGAGTTCTAAACCACGAAAGGCTCGAAATGCACGAAAAGGAGCCGATCAGACGAGGAGCGCGTCGGCGGTGGTTTCAGGCGCGGCGGCGGAGGGAACGCGGAGAAGGGCGTGGGTGCGGGAAAGGACGGTGAGGTCGCTGCTGTCGGCCCAGGGAAGCGGGGCGTAGCCTTCCGGGGTGCGGGCGGCGGGCCACCAGGTCTCGCGGGGATTGGTGCGAAGCACGGCGCCGGGCGCGAGCGGAACGCGCAGGATGGGCGCGGGCGATGCGCTCGAAAGCGTGGCGAGGAGGCGGGCGACGAAGAGGTGGAAGCAGACGAAATGGGAAAGCGGGTTGCCGGGGAGGCCGAAGGCGATTTGCGGACCGTTCGCCGTTTCGCGCGTGGCGACGAGGAGGGGTTTGCCGGGTCGGGACGCGACTTGGTTCACGGTGAGGGAGAAGCCGTGCTCGGCGAAGAGGCGGGCGGTGTGGTCGTGTTCGCCGCCGCTGGAGCCGCCGGAGACAAGGAGGAGGTCGGCTCCGGTGGAGACGAGGCGGGCGAATGCGGAGGACGCGGAGGCGTGGGTCTCGCCGGCGCGGGCATGGGCGACGAATTCGGCGGAGCCGGTGGCGGCGAGGAGGGCGGCAACGAGCGTGGAGTTGGAGTCGCGGATCTGGCCGGCGGCGGGCGTGGCGTCGGCAGGGACGAGTTCGCCACCGGTGACAAGGTGCGCGACGCGGGTGCGGCGCGAGACCGCCGGTGTGGTGATGCCGAGCGAGGCGAGGAGGGCGAGGGAGCCGGCGTTGAGGACGCAACCAGAGGGCAACAGGAGGTCGCCGGCGCGGCATTGGGAGGCGCGGCGGCGGATGAGCTTGGCGGAGGGCGCGACGCGGAGGGTGATGGTTTCGGTGCGGTCGGCGACGGTGGCGGGCGCGGTATCCTCGTGCATCACGAGGCCGAGGGCGCCGGCGGGAACGGCGGAGCCGGTGAAAAGTTTCAGGCAGGTGTCGGAGTCGGCGGGGAAGGCCGGGGCGAGTTGACCGGTGGGGATGGTGCCGGTGACGCGAAGCGTGGCGCCGGCGGGCGTAGAGAGCGGAGCGACGTAGCCGTCGATGGCGGAGCGGTCGAAGGCAGGTTGATCTTCGGGGGCGATGGCGGGCGCGCGGAGGACGCGACCGGCGGCGAGGGCGAGCGGGACGGTCTCGATCGCGAGCGGTGTGGCGAGTGTGTCGAGGCGTTGCCAGACTTCGGCGACGGTCAGCATGGGAAGGCAGAGCGACAGAACGACAGTGGACAGAGCGACAGGGAAGACCGCAGGAATGGAAACGAAGGCAACGCGAGCAGGATGCTCGCGCTACTTTGCGATGGCGTCGGTTTTCCAGATGGGGACGTCTTGTTTCAAACGGTCCATGAAGCCCGAGAGGACGGCGAAGGCCTCGGCGCGGTGGCGGGAGGCTACGCCGATGTAGATGGCGGTTTCGCCGACGGGGATGCGGCCGATGCGGTGGCGGACATGGACGGCGTGGCAGGGGTGGGTGGTGACGAGGGCGTCGAGGATGCGTGTCATTTCGCGCTCGGCCATGGGTTGATAGGCTTCGTAGACGAGGGCGGAGATGGGACAGCCCTGTTCCTCGCCACGGACGACGCCGCGAAACTCGGCGAATGCGCCTACTCCGGGCCCTTGGGAGGGCGAAGGGATCGAGTCGGGGATCGGATCGGCGCTGAGCTGGATGGTAAGGCTCATGGAGGCGGGGCGGAGTTGTTTTACAGAAGGTAACGAAGAGAACGAAGGCGAGGGCGGGAGGCTCTTCTTCGTTTTCTTCGTTATCTTTTGTAAGGTTTGTCTGGTTACGACGAGGCGCTGGCGTAGCGGCGGAGGCCGGCGTGGAAGACGGTGACGGCGACGGCGGACCAGAAGACGGTGGCGCCGATCAGCCAGGCGGCGTGAGAGGCCTCGAAGCCGTGGATGAGCACGCGCGCGGGGAAGTTGCTCACGATGATCACGGGCAGGGCGTAGACGAAGACGACCTTGGCCACGCCACGGAGCGCCTCGCGGGGGAGCCGGGAAAACTCGGTCAGGCCGAAGTAACCGCCCTCGATGCCCTTCGCGCTTTGAAGCCAGAAAACGAGCGAGATGATGGTGAGCAGCGTCGCGTAATGAAGCGCGAGGCCGCAGAGAACGAAGAGGGCGTAGGTCGCGATCTGGAGCGCGGTCGGGTGGAGGCCGAGCTTGGTGACGGCGTAGACGACGACCGCGAGGGCGACGGGGACGTTGACGAGTCCGTCGAGGTCGAACTTGCGGGTCGAGACCATGAACAGCGGCGAGCCGGGCTGGGCCAGGAAGAAGTCGAAGTGGCCGCTGCGGACGTTGCGGCCCATCTCGAAGAGGTTGCTCCAGAAAAAGGCCATGAGGAGGCGCTGCACGAGGAGCGTGGTGCCGACGAGGAGGAGCATCTCGTATTTGGACCAGCCGGCGATGCTATCGGTGTGGTTGTAGATGATGCCGACGAGGAGGACGTTGACGCTCATCCAGAACAGCTCGACGAGCGCCCACATGATGAAGTCGCCGCGAAACATCATGGCGCGCACCAGCGAATAGCGGATGCTGGCGAGCCAAACGCGGGCGTAGCGGGCGGCGGTGGCGATCATGGCGAGAGCGGTTCAGCCGCCGACGGCGGTGTGGCGGCGGAGGCCGCGGCGCCAGAGCGCTTGGGCGATGCCGAGAAGGAGGAGCGCCCAGCCGAGCTGGATGGCGAGGCCTTGGAGGGCGGCGCCGAGATCGTGGATCCGGCCGGTGATCAGGGCGGCCGGGAAATACATCTGGTAGTAGTAGGGCAGCCAGCGGGAAAGCTCGTAGAACCAGGCGGGCATGAGATCCAAGGGGAAGATCTGGCCGCCGAGCACGGCCTCCACGGCGAGCGAGAGGATGATGAAGGACTGGATCTCGAGGAACCAGAAGGTCAGCAGGCCGAAACAGTAGGCGATGGTGAACTGGATGAGCGCGGAGAGGAGCAGGGCAGGAAGCGCGAGCAGGTAAAAGGCCATGTGTTCGGCGCCGGGCAGCGAGAGCTTCGGCCAGAGGAGCGGCAGCGCGAGCACCACAGGCAGCAGGGCGAGGCCGCCCATGACGAGGCGCGCCGAGAAGTAGAGGCTGAGGCGGTAGCCGAGGTAGTTGATCGGCTTGGTCAGGAACTGGTTGATGAGGCCGTTGCGGATTTCCTCGGAGATCTCGTAGTCGTCGTTCGCGGCGCTGAGGAAAAACTGCAGGACGAGGAGCAGCGTGAAGTAGGTGAGCGTGGCGGAGAGCGGGAAGCCCCCGATGTCCTGCTTTCCCGAATACGCAGCGCTCCAGAGGATGAAGACGTAGACGAGGTGAAGCAGGGAAAAGGCCGCGCGGATGGCGAAGTTCCACCGGTAGACGAGGTTCGTCTGGAGGCCGGTGAGGAAGACCTGGCGATATTTGGCGAGCGCGGACACGGGAACGGAGCGAGGAGCAGGGGGCGAGGAGCGTGGAGCCGGAAAACGGCGAAGCGGAAGAGATACGCCTCGGGGCGGGACGCAAACGCGGGAGGGCCCGCGAGCGGGCGGCCTACTTGCCGAGCTGGAAGCGCTCGATGACTTCCTTGGCCAGCGCGCGATAGGCGGTGGAGCCTGGGGAGCTGTTGTCGTAGGCGAAGATCGTCTTGCCGAAGCTGGGGGCCTCGCTGAGGCGGATGGTGCGGGGGATGACCGTCTTGAAGATCTGGTCGGGCAGGTGCTTTTTGACCTCCTCGACGACTTGGCGCGAGAGGTTGGTGCGCATGTCGAACATGGTCATGACGACGCCGCCGAGGGTGAGCTTGGGATTGAGCGCGCCTTGGATGCGCTCAAGGTTGCGCAGGATCGCGCCGAGGCCTTCGAGCGCCATGTATTCGCACTGGAGGGCGATGAGGAGGTGGTCGGCGGCGCTGAGGCTGTTCATCGAGAGCATGCCCATGGAGGGCGGGCAATCGATGATGATGGCGCCGAAGCCGCCGGAGGCGCGGACGGGATCGAGGATGGAGCGGAGGCGGCCGAGGTAGTTTTCGGTGCCGGCGAGCTCGATCTCGAGGGCGCCGAGATCCTCCTCGCTGGGGATGAGGGCGAGGCGGTCGACGGGCGTCGGGGTGATCATCTCCAAGGCGGTGCCTTCGCCGCGGAGGGGACCGTAGAGGGAGCGGCCCTCTTGCTTCTCGACGCCGACGGCGGAGGTGGCGTTGGCCTGCGGGTCGAGGTCGACGAGGAGCGTGTGGATCTTTTTCTCGGCTAGCGCGGCGGCGAGGTTGACGGCGGTCGTGGTCTTGCCGACGCCGCCCTTCTGGTTGGCGATGGTGAAAACGGTGGTGGGCATTTTGGCGGGAATGACCAATGCCGAATGACGAATGCGGAATGGGCAAGCGTGGCGCGGAGAAAGCGCTGCGTCGTCGTTGAACAAGCGGCGAAAACGAGGCCGGGCGCCCGGGGGGGGGCCGCCGCCGGGGGGGGGGGGTGAATTTTTGGGGGGGGCCCGGGCCCACACCCCGGCGGGGGGTTTGTAAATTGGAGGCGCGAGCCGGAATCGAACCGGCGGTAGAGCTTTTGCAGAGCTCGGCCTTACCACTTGGCGATCGCGCCGTCTGAGCTGACGGGACGCGGAACTTGTTTAAGCGGGGCGGGCCGCGCAAGTCCCGAGTTTGGGCGCGGAAAAGTTGTCATTCCGCTCCTTTGCAACCCGGGCGGGGTGAAGGATACACCCGGCCATAAATAATTGGAGGGCCGGCCCAAGAGCGATTAGTCATCGGAAATGAAAGAGTGGCTTATGGAGCTTTGCGGCGGAAATTTCATGCCGCACGGGCAGTGTTATCTGTGGACTCCGACCTTGATCTGGCTGCACGCGGTTTCGGACAGCCTGATCGCGCTCGCGTATTTTTCGATCCCCTTGGCGCTGCTCCATGTGGTGCGGAAGCGGCGCGATCTGCCGTTCTCGGCGATTTTCCTGATGTTCGGCGCCTTTATCGTGGCTTGCGGCGCCACCCACCTGCTCGAGGTGTGGACGATCTGGCACAGCCATTACTATCTCACCGGCGGGGTAAAAGCGGCGACCGCGGGCATCTCCATCGCCACCGCGCTGGCGCTTGTGCGGATCATGCCTCAGGCGGTGCAACTGGCGGGGCCGGAGGAGCTGCGAAAACTCAACGAGAGCCTCGCGGCCCGGGTGCGCGCGCGCACGACCGACTTGGAAACGGCGAACGCTAAACTGGTCGCCGAGGCGGAGCAGCGCCGGA
The DNA here is from genome assembly GCA_966212385.1 of uncultured Akkermansia sp. Lineage (GTDB taxonomy): Bacteria > Verrucomicrobiota > Verrucomicrobiia > Opitutales > Opitutaceae > IMCC26134_A. Next base: position 12,367 of record CBIHRE010000060.1, read on the forward strand.
AGACGGAAGCGGAACTCCAATCCGCGCTGCGGGCGAGCGCGCGCTTGGCGGCGATCGTCGCCTCGTCCGAAGACGCGATCGTGGGCAGCACCTTGGACGGCGTCGTGACGGATTGGAATCACGCCGCGACGCGAATCTTCGGTTATGCGGCGGACGAGATCGTGGGGCGCCCCGTGCAGCTTTTGCTCCCGGAGGACCGCAAGCAGGAGGACGAGAAGAGCCTGGCGGATTTGACGATGGGTTCGGTGCCGAAGCCGTTCGAAACCCGGCGGCGGCGAAAGGACGGGAGCCTGGTGGACGTGTCGGTGTTGATCTCGCCGATTCGCGATGCGGCGGGCGAGGTGGTCGGATTTTCCAAGGTGGCTCGAGATATCACGGAGCGACTACAGGCGGAGCGGCACCGGCAGGAGTTGGAGCGGCGGCTTTTGGACACGCAGAAGCAGGAGAGCCTGGGCGTGTTGGCGGGGGGCATCGCGCACGATTTCAACAACCTTCTCACGGGCATCCTCGGCAACGCCTCCTTGGCGCGGCTGGCCTTGCCGCCGGGAGCCGTGGCCGCGACTTATCTCGGCGATATCGAGAAAAGTTCGGCGAGGGCCGCGGATCTTTGCGCGCAGATGCTCGCCTACGCGAGCAAGGGGCGCTTCGTCGCCCAGCCGCTCGACGTCAACCGATTGATCGAGGATACGACGCGCTTTTTCTGCACCTCGATCGGCCGCGCGGCCGTCATCCGGTGGAATCCGGGGGCGGACCTGCCGAAGGTGGTGGGCGATCCCGAGCAACTGCGCCAAGTGTTGATGAACCTTGTCCTGAACGCCACCGAGGCCTTGGGCGCGGGGGGCGGCGTGATCACGCTGAGCACCGGCTTGGCTCGGGTGGACGAGGCCCGGATGGCGGATATTTTGCACCCCTTGGAGATGCGCGCAGGCGAGCACGTGGTGATCGAGGTGAGCGACACCGGCGTCGGGATGGACGAGACGACGCTCGCGCGGATTTTCGATCCGTTCTTTTCGACCAAATTTGTCGGCCGGGGGCTGGGCTTGGCGGCGGTGCAGGGAATCTTGCGCGGCCACAAAGGCGGAGTGGACGTGAAATCCGCTCCGGGCAAAGGCAGCGTCTTCACCCTGTATCTCCCTGTCGCGGCGCCGGGCGAACGAGCCGCCGCGCGAATCGATTGAAATGAGCGGCCCTTGTGGCGAAGAGCGCCTCGCGCAAAAGAGCGAAAACACCGGGCTTTGAGCTGTCAGCGAAGGGCCCGGGTGTCTTTGGATGAGCGCATGATTTCGAGGGCTCAGGTTTCGCGACTCCATCAGGAATGATATCCGCGGTCGATCGTCCCAATCCGAGGTGGACGGGCGCGTCTCTGTGCCCGTTGGGCGCGCCGCGAGCCGCGGGCGGAGGGACCCGCCCGTCCACCTGGAATTCAAACGCCATCAAACCTGGGGAATGAAAAAGAAGTTCGATTGGTTTCTGTGCGGTCTGGCTCTGGCGGCGGGGCTGGCGTTTTTGTTTCCCGGTCCGGGGGCGAAGGGCGGCTGGATGCAGCCGGAATTGCTGACGAAGGCAGGGGTGGCGCTGATTTTTTTCCTGAACGGCGCGGGCTTGTCCTTCGCGGCGATGCGCGCGGGGGCGATGCGCTGGAAACTTCACGCGGTGGTGCAGCTCTGCACCTTTCTGGTGTTTCCGGTGATCGGGCTCGGGGCGTTTTTCCTGCTGAAGTGGCTGGTGCCGGGCGACCTCGGTCTGGGCTTTTTCTACCTGTGCGCGCTGCCTTCCACGGTCTCGTCCTCGGTGGCGCTCACCGCGGCGGCACGGGGCAACGTGCCGGCGGCGGTCTTCAACGCGACGCTTTCGAGCCTGATCGGCGTGGTGCTCACGCCTTTGTGGGTCGGCGTGGTGCTCAAGACCTCGGGCGAGGTGCTGCCGCTGGGAAAGGTGCTGCTGGATCTGTGCGTCTGGCTGGTGCTGCCCTTGGTGATCGGGCAAGCGAGCCGCCCGCTGACGGGCGCGTGGATCACCGGGCACAAGGCGCTGGTGAACAAGGTGGATCGCGGGACGATCCTGCTGCTGGTCTACACCTCGTTTTGCGATTCGGTGGCGGGCGGTGTGTGGTCGAACCAAGGCTGGGACGTGCTGCTGTGGACGCTGCTGGGCACGACCGCGATTTTTTTCCTGGTGATGCGCTTGTCGGACGCGGCGAGCCGGGCGCTGGGGTTTCCGGAGCAGGATCGGATCACGGCGGTGTTTTGCGGATCGAAGAAGACGCTGGCGTCGGGCGTTCCCATGGCGCAGCTCATTTTCGGCACCCACCCGGGGATCGGACTGATTCTGCTGCCGATCATGATTTATCACCCGCTGCAGTTGGTCATTTGCAGCGTGCTGGCCGGGCGCTGGGCGTCGCCGGGCTTTACGGATACGTAAGCGGAGCGCGAAAATACCAAGCACAAACGGGCTAGCTTTTTCCGGCTATCCGGGGGTAACTCTCGTCTGGTCCGCCCATGCTTTCGCTCCGGAAAAAGTCTTCT
>CBIHRE010000061.1:0-14752 GCA_966212385.1 uncultured Akkermansia sp.
CGCCTACTCCGTCCGCGTCACCAACGCCGTCGACCAAACCACCTCCGCCGCCGCGACGATCACGATCAATCCCCCGCTCTCCATCGCCACCGCCACGCTGCCCGCATTCACCGTCGGCCGCGCCTACGACCTCGCCCTCGACGCCCTCGGCGGCATCGACACCCGCGCCTGGACCCTCGCCGCCGGCCAGCTCCCGCCCGGTCTCTCCCTCACCACAGACGGCCGTATCCAAGGCACCCCTACCGCGCCCGCCCGCGCCACCCTCGCCTTCCGCGTCGCCGACAGCTCCGGCTCCGCCACGCGCGTCCTCGATCTCCACATCCGCCCCGTCGGCGGCTTTTCCACCGACCCCGACCTCGTCCTCCACTACACCTTCGACGAAGGCACGGGCAACCGCGTCTGGGACGCCGCGCCCGCCGGCAACGACCACACGACCGACATCCCCAACATCCCCGCCGGCTTCCCCGTCAACGGCCCCGCCTCCTGGGTGGCCAACGGCCGCTTCGGCGGCGCCTACGGTTCGCCCAATCTCGCCACCGGCCTCTCGCCCTTCTTCCCGGCCAACCAGTCCGACCTCGACTTCGATCCCCGCGCGCAGGCTTTCACTATCTCCGTCTGGGTTCGCACCACCACGACCACCGGCTTCCGCACCATTTTAAGCAAAAACGGCTTCGCCGACGAAAACTGGAACGTCCAATACCGCCTCTGGACGACCAACAACCCCGTCAGCAACCTCCAAGGCATTTCCGGCAACAACTGGAGCGGCCAGCTCGCCACCGCCCCCGCGATCAACGACGGCCAGTGGCACCTCGTCACCTTGGTCAATTTCTACGACGCCCCCGCCACCACCTGGCGCAGCCGCGTCTACTACGACGGCGGCGCTACCTACACGCAGTGGAACACGGGCTCCGTCAGTCACGTCAGCCGCCTCCTCGCCATCGGCGACACGAGTAATGGCTACAACGGCTGGAACGGCCAACTCGACGACCTCCGCATCTACCGCCGCGCCCTGAGCCCCGCCGAGATCACCGCCCTCTACTCCCCCGCGCCCGCCACCACCTACGACTCCTGGCTCGCGTCCCTCCCCGCACCGCTGCCCGTCAACCAGCGCGCCCTCGCCGCCGACCCCGACGCCGACGGCCTCCCCAACCTCCTAGAATACGCCCTGGCCGGTGATCCCACGAGCACCACCTCCGCACCATCTCCGCAACTTCAGGTCTCAGGTCTCAGTCCTCAGCCCTCCTTCCTGTCGCTCACCTTCACCCGCCACCGCCCCGACCTCGACTACACCGTCGAAGCCACCAGCGACCTTGTCACCTGGACCGCGATCGTCACCAACCCCGTCCCTGTCGGCCAACAAGCCACCGTCCTCGACCCCGTCTCCCTTACCGATTCCCCCCGCCGCTTCCTCCGCCTCCGGGTAAGCGAACGGTAACGCAGGCACACCGTTCGATGCAGCGCAGTGTTCTAAGCCCGCGTCTACCCCCCCTCGCCACCGCACGCGCATTCCGCTCTCTTCAAGGCGGCTTTACACCGCCTATGTCTCAAATCTACCGAATCCCCAAGCTCGTCTACCACGATGGCCGCTGCTGCTGGTCGAACAGGGCTTGGCGCTCCACACCGGCCTGAACACGCACCCATCCGACGGCTACAAACTCGTAGCCGACTGGACGCAAAATTACGATACCCGGCTCGGCACCGGTCTGAACGGCCCCGGCCGCGGCAAACTTGACGAACTGGTGCGCCTCATGTTCGCCGTCGAAGCACTGGAAGACGCCCCCTGACCAACACTCACCCCACCTTGGAGATGGCGGCTCGTTACCACCTTCGGATCGACCGCAGCCTCCTGCGCGGTTTTCTCTTCACACCCCCTCCTTTTCCTCGTCCTTCCCACGATGTTCCGATCCTTCTTGAACGCCCTCGGCCTCGGCTCCGAAAACCGCTTCGCCGATTGGCCGGTGACGACCGACCAAGCCCTGCCCCTCGACATCGCGACGCGATCCATCGGCCCCTTGAGTTTCGGCGCATCTCTTGAGGAAGCACGCGTCCTCGGCCGGCCGAGCCGTATCGAACGCATCAACCGCGAAACTCTCGAACTCCTCTACGCTTCGCTGGGCTTGCGCCTCCAATTCGACGACGCCGAGAGGCTCGAGTATGCCGCGTTCTTAATAGCCGCCGATCCTCACGACCCGCGAGACTCGCGACTCCGCCATCAACCGGTTCGCCTTTCCACCGGCGCGATTCTCACGGCGCAGTCCACCGAACCGGAGCTAGCCAAAATTTTCGGCACGCCTCGCGATATCGACCGCGACGAGGACGAGATCGTGCTGCGCCACATTTCGAACGGCCTGCAGATCGAGTGTGAACTCACCCCGTCTGGAACCCTGAAGCGGCTAAACATCTTTCCCGCGCAAGACTGATGCCTTGCACCGCCTCGATTCTCACGCCCCCTTCGCCGCCCGCACAAATGCTCGCATCCGCGCCGCGTCCTTGAAGCCGTCCGCGCCCTTCGTGCCCGAGTTCACGTCGACGCCCGCCGGCCGGATCTGACTCACCGCCGCGGCCACGTTTTCCGGATTTAAACCTCCCGCTGCTGGACGCTCTTCCGTTATTCATGATCTAGCGAAGATGTGCGGCACGCCCGCGCAACGCCGCACAATCTCCGCGCTCAGGCTCCAGTCGTGCGTCTTGCCCGTGCCGCCGACCTGGCCCGTCACCGCGTTCGCCGAATCCAACAAAAACGCGTCCGCCACGCCGCGATACGCCTCGCCGTAGCCTAAACTTTCCGGCCCGAGCACGTGCCACGACTTCCGCAGCCGATAGTTCGCGTCCTGTGTCTTCAGCCATGCCAGACCCTCAGGCGGCATCTCGCTGTGCACCTGGATCGCGTTCACGCCGATCCGCCGCGCCAGCGCATGCACCTCGGACGGATCGGCCACGTGCGTCACCAGCACCGGCGTCACCATGCCCATGCTCGCGCACACCGACGCGATCTCCGCCGCCGTCTCCGGCGAAACAAAATCCCCGCTCGTGTGCCTCTGTCCCACCAACAAGCCGATCTCATCCGCGCCCGCGCCGATGGCCGCCAAGGCATCCACCACCCGCCGCACGCCGCAGATTTTCACGGTGACCATGCCGCCGATCTCAACAAATGACGCGCGGCGCGCAACCCCGCGCCCTTCGCAATCCCGGCATCCCGCCCGAGGCCGTCATCACTCCCGGTGGACGCGCGGGTCCCGCCGCGCGTCGGTTTGCTGACCACGCCACGACCTCACACGTCCCAAACCGGCGTGCGCAGGGACGCGCACGCCCACCTGGACTGCGCTGCTTCACTCCCACACCAGCATATCCGTGCTCCGAAACGGATCAGAAAACCGCGGGTCGCTCGTCACCGTGCGATCCGTCAGCGTCTTCAAGAACGCCACCAAGGCCGCCTTCTGGTCGGTCGTCAGATTGAGCCGCCTCGGCTGCCCCGCGCCCGGAGAGCCTGGCGGATTGCGCAGCGGCGGCGACAGGTTCGGATGCGCCTGCACTCCCGAGTTGTAGAACTCCACCACCTGCTCGAGCGTCGCGAAACGCCCGTCGTGCATATACGGCGCCGTCAGCTCGATGTTGCGCAGCGAGGGCACCTTGAACTTTCCGTCGTCCGCCGGATTGCCCGTGATCGCGCCCACGCCGCGGTCGACGGAGGGATTCTCGATGCCGTTGTTGTTCACCACGTTTCCCGGCACAAAATTGTCCGTCCCGTGGCAGGCCGCGCAGTTGCCCGCCGGACCGTTGAAAATCTGCCGGCCGAGCTGCTCCTGCGCGGTGAAGTTGGAGAAACCCGACGCCACGCCCGCGTCATATTTCGACTGGCTCGACACGATCGAGCGCACGAACTGCGCGAGCGCCTTGGAGATCCGGTCGCTCGTGACCGTCGAGTCGCCGAAGGCCGCCGTGAACAGCTCCGCGTAATAATCCTCCTCGGACAACTTCGCCACGAGGGCCGGCAGCGTCATGCCCATCTCGACCGCGTTCTGGATCGGCTGGAGCACCTGATCCTCGAGCGTGGCCGCGCGCTCGTCCCAGAAAAAGCTCCGCCGCGGATAATAACGCGCGCTGGTCAGGCCCATCGAGTTCCGCCCCGTTTTCCCGCCCGCGAAGCCCGTGCTCAGCGGCGCCGGATCGGAAAATCCGTGCTCGGGCTGATGGCACGAGGCGCAGGCCACCGTGTTGTTCGCCGAGAGCCGTTTGTCGTAGAACAGCACGCGCCCAAGCGTCGCGCCCGCGTCCGTGACGGGGTTGGTCGCCGGCGTGTTGTCCTGCCCTTGGATGAGCGGCGTGAGCAAGTGCGGCGGCAGATTGAGCAGGCGGTAGTTGTCCGGCGTGGCCGGCAGCGTGGTGGCGTCGGCGCGACCATTGGAAAACTCCCCCTCGTCGTCCGACACGAAGCGAAAAAAATCTCCCGGCCCGACGCTCGCCGCGCGGTCGACCTGAAAGGTGTGCGCGCTGTTGCGGACCTTGAAGGTCGCACGATCCTGCCAGTTCACCAGATCCGTCGAGGTCTGGAGCCACCAGGTGCCGTTGTCGGTGTCGGTGAGACGCACGTCCACCTGCCGCGGCGCGGCGCCGGGCACGATGGCGACGGAGGGGGCGGCGGAAAGCGGCGCGACGAGCAAAGCCGGAACGCCAAACGCGGCGGCGAAACGAAGCGGAAAACGGAGGGGCATGCCCCCGATCAAAGCAGAGGCGCGTTAAGGAATTATTAAGACTCCTCGTTTTTCACCGCTTCCGCCGAAGTTTTCTCCGCAGGGGAAAACGCGTAGCCCGTCGCGCAGCCGCTCGCGAAACCCGCGGCGTGCGCGGCCACGTCGACCGGCGCCTCGCCCCCGCCATAGAGCATCAGCATCGTCACGCCTGCGCCCAGCGGCACCCACGCCGACCTCCACGAACGCGAAGCGCCGCCTACCCGAGCGGCGCGGCCCGCGACGGTCGCGGACGCGGCCCGCCGCAACGCCCGCCCCGTCAGCATGCCCAACGCCGCGAACAAGGCCGTCGACGCGCCGAGCGAACGATACTCCGCCGGATAACGCGCCGCGCCCACGGCCAGGTTTCCGGCCGCCGCCGCCAGGCCCAGCAACGCCGCGCCCTTTACCCGTCCCCAGATCGAAAACAGCACCGCGAACAAAAAGACGCCGCCCGCGAGATTCGAGAGCAGGTGATCCGCTCCGGCGTGCAGGAACAGCGCCGTGAAAGGCCGCCACCCCTCGCCGCCCGCGAACACCGCCCGCGCATCCATCGCGCCCGCCTCCGTCAGCTCCGGCCAGCGTTGCTGCGCCGCGAAACACGCGATCACGGCCCAGGCCCAGACGAGCGCGAGAAACAGCGATTCGCGCCACTTGCGCGGGATCGCCTCGCGACGCGCCGCCGGCGGCCAGCCTGCGTTTTCCCGGTCGAAGAGTTCCAGTTGCCCGCGCACCGCATCCCGCGCCTCCGGCGGAACGAGCAGCGCATAGCCACGCCCGGCGGCCTCCCCCGCACCTTCCCGCAGCACGTAGGGCAGGCCCATCGCCAGCGCCACGAGCCCATGCTCGAAACCGGACGCGGCGTCCGCATAGACTCCCGCCTCCGCCCAGCCCTCCCCCGGAGCGGTTTCATTCTCCGGAGCGGAAGCCATGGGATCGACGGAGGTCATCGGCGGGCATCATGCCGTGTTTTTATCCCGGCGCCACCGCCGAAGCGCAAAATCGTCCGAAGCCTCGCGCTCAGCCGCGGCCCGGCAGGCCCAGCCTCGCCCGACCCAGATCAGGTCCGCCCCCCCTCTTCATCCGCGCAACTGTTGCCCGCGCACCAGATCCTGGAACAGGCCCGGCCGCGCCATGAGTTCGTCGTAGCTGCCGACCTGCGCCACCGCGCCGGCCTCGAGCACGAAGATGCGGTCGCAGTGCTTCACGGTGGAGAGCCGGTGCGCGATGAAGATAGCGGAGCGGTCGCCGAGGTTGCGCTCGATCGCCTCCGAGATCAGCTGCTCGCTCAGCGTGTCGAGCGCGCTCGTCGCCTCGTCGAAGATGAAGCAGGCCGGATCGGCGAGCAACGCGCGCGCGATCGCGAGGCGCTGGCGTTGCCCGCCCGAAAGCATCGAACCGCCCTCGCCGACGCGCGCGTCGAGCCCGCCGGGCAGCGCGGCGATGAACTCCCACGCGTTGGCCTGCTCGCAGGCGCGGCGGATCTGCGCGTCGTCCGCGTCGGGCCGCGCCACGCGCAGGTTGTCGCGCAGGCTCGAGTTGAAGATAAACGGATCCTGCGGCACGACGCCGAAGTGCCGGCGCAGCGCGCGCGTCGAGTAGGCGCGCAGGTCCGTCTCGCCGATGCGCACCACCCCCGCCTGTGGGTCGTAGAGACGGAGGAGGAGCTGCGTGACGGTCGTTTTTCCCGCGCCGGAAGGACCGACGAAAGCAACGCGTTCGCCCGGGCGGATCGTCAGCGTGAGATCGCGCAGCACGGGCTGGGCCGGGTCGTAGGCGAAGGCCACGTGATCGAAAGAGATCGGCGCGCGCCGCTGCGGCGCCTCGTCCGAGCCCGCGGGATCGGGCGTCGTCGTGGCCGTGTCGAGCACCGCGCCGATGCGCTCCAGCGCCGCCGAGGCGCTTCCCCACATCGTGAAGGCGGTGAAGACGCTTTGCATCGGGCCGATGAGCCCGAGGTAGGCCGCGAGACAGGCGGCCACGATCCCGAGGTTGATGTGACCATCGAGGTAGCGCCAGGTGCAGGCGGCCATGAGCAGCGCGTAGCAGACATAGCTCAGGCCCTCCTGCTTCATCCACTCGACATGCGAATACACGTCGCGTTCGTAGGTCTTGCGCCGGATCACGTCCGCCTGGCGTTCGAAATTCTGCGCCACCTGCGTCTCCATCGCGTAGAGTTTCACGGCCTTGTTGCCGCGCAAGAGGTCGGCCACCTGCCCGCTCACGTCGCCCTCCACCGCCTGAAACTCCTTGTGGATACCCTCGATGGTTTTCCGTGCGCGCAGCATCATGCGCACGCTGACAAAGGCCGTCACCATCAGCAGGGATGCGACCACCCGGTCCCATTTCCAGAACACCGCCATCGTGATGAGCACGCCCGCGATCGACCCCGGCAGGTTCATCGTCGCGTGACCGAAAAAATCCATCACCGCGCGCAGCGGGGAGCCAAAAAGGTAGCTGAACAACTCGCCCGAGGAACGCGTGCCATGGAAACGCAGGCACAGGTGGTTCACGTGGCGAAAGAACTTCCCGCGCAGCGCGAAGATCACCTGCTCCCGCGCCCGCGTGAAAAGCCGATAGCCGATGTGCCAGAACGCCATGCGCACGATGCTGGTCAGCACCACGTAACCGACCGCCAGCCACACCAGACGCCGCCACCGCTCCGCCGTCTCCAAGCCCGGCACCTCGAGCACGTAGGAGAAAAGCCACTTCGGAAACACGTTCTGGATCGCGACCGCCGCGCCGCTGATGCCCACGAGCACCAGCGCCGCCCCGATGCCAAGGCGATGTTGCCAAAGCAGCGGCCACACATGGCGCCGGAAGGCGGATTGCGACGGAACCGGGGAGGCGGCGGAGGACATGGACGGGCAGAGACGGTTCGGACCCGAAACCGCTCCCGTCAATGCCCGGCACCGCCGCCGCCCCGCTCCACCGCCGCGAGGACGGCCTCTTGTTGCGTCGTTCCCTTGCCGCCCCTTCGCCGGCGCGCCACAAGACGCCACCCGCATGCGTTGTCCCGCTTCCCTTCGTCTTTTCGTCACCCGCATCGCCTCCGCCGGCCGTCCTCGCGTCATCGCCACGCTTCTCGTGCTCGGCCTCGCACCCGCGTGCCTCCGCTCCGCGCCGAGCATCCAGACCGTTTTCTACGACATGCCGGCCAACTTGCTCCCCGCCGTCATGCCGACGCCCACCGCGCAACTCGCCGCCGTGCCCGGCTACCCCGACGACCCCGCGCGCCTCACCTTCATCGCTCGTCTCTACCTGCCCGACGCCGCCGTCCACGGGCCCGGTCCCTATCCGGTGGTGGTGTTTCTCCACGGCTCGGGCGGTCTCTGGAGCATCGGCTCCAGCACCACGAGCACCGGCATCGCCTCGCAATTCACCCAGTGGGGCGATCTCCTCGCCGGCCTCGGCTACGCCGCTCTCTTCCCCGACAGCTATAATCCTCGAGGCATCGCGGGCGATTTCGAAGGCCGCGTGCCGCACCATGATCCCGCCCAGGACGACGCCCTTTGTTCTCCCAACTACGAGCGCCCGAAGGATCTCGTCGCCGCCCTCGAATACCTCTCCGCCCGCTCCGACGTAGACCTCCAGCGCCTTGCCCTCATCGCGTTTTCGCAAGGCGCGCAGACCGGCATGAACGCCCTCCTCGACGCCTCCGTCGACCGCGGCGTCTACGACGTCGACTACACCGACCTCGTCGAGGATCCGCTCAACCCCGGCCAGTTCATCGAAAAGAAGATCAAGAAAACCGTCCCCTCGCCCGTTCGCATCCCCGCCCACCTGCCGATCCCGAAGTTCTGCGCCTTCTACTACGGCGGCGGCGGGCACAACGGCTACCACGGCTCGCCCTCCTCCACCGCCGCCGGCCGCTACATGCTCGATCGCCGCACCACCGCCATCCTCTTCCACGGCACGGGCGACTCGCTCATGGGCATCACCAACCAGAGCTCCACGCCGATCACAGGCACCGTTTACCCGATCAAACAGGTCCTCGCCTCCGCCGCCCAGGCCGCGACCCTCGGCCTGCCCAATCCCATCGTCCGCCACTACATCCTCGACCGCACCGCCGTGCAAAGCGCCGGACAGCGCGTCGGCCACTCCTTCGACCTCGGCAACGTCACGATCGTCACCGACCCGCTGCTCCAAGACAGCTCCGCCGAAAGCCCCAACCAGAAAGCCCGCCGCCTCGCCCGCGAAGAGGTCCTGCGCTGGCTCGATTTCAAACTCGGCCCCGCACCCACGCTCTCCATCGGCGCGACGCCTCTCCCCACCTCGGTGCAGGCCGCCTGGCCCACGCGCCCCCGCCTTCGCTACAAACTCGAGCGCAGCGAAACCCTCGCCGCCGACTCTTGGACCGACGCCACCGCCGAGACGGATGGCACCGGCGCCCCCGCCGAACACAGCGCCTCGATTCCCGCCGGCGCCCGCCTTTTCTTCCGCCTGCGCACCCAACCCGCCGCCATGCCCACCGCCGCGCCCGAGCACGCCGGTTTCTTCAAAACCTACGCCGACTTCGGCCTCTGATCCCCTCAAAACATCCGGGGCCCATTTACAGGCATGCCCCGGATGGGATTCACAGGGGCAATCCGTATTTTTTTACAAATCGATTTATTGCCACAAAACTGAGGGAGCCGCCTAGCTCCTCGTGTGAAGGCGATTAAGCACCCGGTCAGCGCCCCGTTCTCGCTTGGCCGTCTCCGGCACCTCGCGGCGGCGTTTCTTGCCGCATGGACGCTTTCGCAAGCCGGCTGCGCCATCCACTACCACGACGCCAAAACCGGCACCGAACACGTCTGGGGCCTCGCCCATGTGAAAATGCGCGCCGCGCCCTCCGCGCTTTCCGCCCCCACCGCGTCCCACCCCGCCGCCGCCCCGGCCCTCGCCACCCAGGTCGAAACCCTCGGATTCGGCCTCCATCTCGGCTCGGGCGCTCCCGGCGCCGAATCCGGCCTCAGCCTCGGCTGGGATAGCCGCACCCGCCTCTTTCTACCCGAGGAGGGCACTCTTTCCCTCGAATGGCCCACTTCGGAGCTCTTCGACGTCCGCGTCGGCTCCACTCCGCCCATCCTCGCCCCGGCACCCTCCGCTCCGGCTCCCGCTTCTCCATGACCCCCGCGCCCCGCCCCGCCTCCGTCCGCTTCCTTCGCCTCTTGCCTGCGCTCGGCTTCGCCGTCCTCGGCGCCGGATGCGTCGGCTACAACAGCACCGTCTTCGTCACCAAATCCAACGCCGGCCTGGATTTCGACGCCAAGCCGCCCACCACCGAGATCACCATCGCGCGCAAGGAGGGCGTCATCGCGCCGAGCTTCGAAGGCGGCCAGACCCCGCCGGTCCTCGCCAGTTTCAAGCCCCACGCGGGCGACGGGAGCGGGTTCCAAAATTTCTTCTTCGGCGTGGACCAGACCTTCGCCGGCGGCGACGCCGCCCTCGCCATGACCCAGCTCTACGACGAGCCGACCGCCGGCTCCGCCAGGACCGCCGCGAGCGATTACGACTCCGGCATCACCATCACCGAACCCGCCGCCCGCTTCGGCTGGCAAAAAATCCCCGATTCCACCGCCGTCCGCCCCTTCGTTTTCGCGACCGACACGCTCCTCGGCCTCAAAGTCGGCTGGACCGGCGCCGGCACCATCCCCGACTCCGTCAAAGCCGGCTTCAACCGCAAGGAGCTCGCCTGGGCCCCGATCAGCAAAACCCCGAAAAACCCCGCCACCGGCCAAGTCACGCTCAAGAGCCCCTCCTTCCTCGCCACCATCGACCACGACACCGGCGCCGGTCGCGACCGCATCGAGTCCCGCGCCGTGCAATATTTCGCCACGGGCAAGGCCGCCACCAACCTCGCCCTCCAGCCCGCCGTTCGCGAGGCCATGCTCACGCGCATGGATCCGAAGTTCCGCCTGCGCGTCGGCGTCGCCGTCCTCGCCGACGCCCTCGTCTCGGTCGATACGATCATCGACAACCTCGCCGCCTCCGGCTCCGACGCCGTCGCCGCCGCCTACCGGGCCAAACTCGACTCGCTCACGGGCATCGACCGCCCCGCCGCGCCGCTCGTCACCTACAGCTTCGACGACACCGCCGGCCTCCTCACCCGCCGCCCCTGGGCCGGTCAGCCCGAAGCCGCCGCCACCTGGCAATTTTCCGACTACACCAGCTACCTCGCCCAGCTTGAGAGCAACCTCGCCGCCCTCCGCCTCGCCCAAGCCGCCCTAGCCGCAGGCAAGACCGTAAACTTCCGCGACGGCTCCGCCTCCGCCACCCCCGCCGCCCCCATCCCCGCGACCGTTCGTGCCGGACTGACCGACGCCCAGGTCGCGGACAGCCTCCGCCTCGAAGATCTCCGCCGGCAACTCACCACCCACCGCGACGTCGCCGCCGCCTATCTCTACGTCGTCTCCCAGCTCTCGCCTCGCTAACCCGCCGCTCCCGCCATGCCCGCCGTCGCCACGCTCCGCACCCCCGACCTCGCCGAGAACAATCCCTCGTCCAGCCGCGACCGCTTCGAGCGGCTGCGCGACTTCGTCAACAAACAGTGCAACCGCCGCGTCAGCCTGATCGCGTGGGTGCCCGCCGCCGGCGCCACCACGCCCGACCAAGGCGCCTGGGCCGCTTGGTTCGACCGCCCCGCACCCGCCTTCTCCGATCCGCTCGCCGAAGCCGACGTCGAGATCGCTCCCTGACACGACCGCGGGCCGCCGCGTAAGGCCGCGTCGCGCCCGCCCTCGCCTCACCCCCGTCCCGCTCGCCACTCATCGTGAAACAAGCCGTCGTCCTCATCCACGGCGTGGGCGAACAGATCCCCATGGACACCCTCCGCGGCTTCGTCGAAGCCGCGTGGGTCGACGATCCCTCCCTGCGCCGCCCGCGGGTCCCCTCCACCGTCTGGAGCAAGCCCGACACGATGTCGGGAGATCTCGAGCTCCGCCGCATCACCACCGCCGAGAACCGCGAACGCCGCCGCACCGACTTCTTCGAGTTCTACTGGGCCCACCTCATGCGGCAGACCACCTGGGGCCACATCCGCGCCTGGCTACGCGTTCTCCTCTTCCGTTCCCCCCGCCGCGTGCCCCCGCAGCTTCGCGGCCTCTGGTGGCTCGTCGCCGCCCTCCTTTCCTCGGCCGCCCTCGCCGCCCTCGCGCACACCGCCGGCCTGCTTCGCCTTTCGCCTGCGCTCCTCTCCGGATTGAGCGCCGCCTGGCTTTTCGCCGGCGGCTCCGCCGTGACCCTTTTCCTGCGCGTCGCCGGCGACGCCGCGCGTTACCTCCACGTCGCGCCCGAAAACATCGAGGTCCGCCGCCACATCCGCCAAGCCGGCCTCGAACTCCTCCACCGCCTGCACGACTCGGGCGAATACGATCGCATCATCCTCGTCGGCCACAGCCTCGGCAGCGTCATCGGCTACGACCTCCTCACCCACTACTGGGCCCGCGTCCACAACCACCCCGGCGGCACCGGCCAAAGTTCCTTCGAGGAGCGCTTCTCGCTCGAAAAACTCGAGGAGCTCGCCGCCCTCGCCCGTGCAAATCCCACCGGCTTCGACGCCGACGCCTACCAGCAGGCCCAGTCCGACTACCTCGCCGCCCTTCGCCGCCGCGGCCACCCCTGGCTCGTCAGCGACTTCGTCACCCTCGGCAGCCCGCTCGCCCACGCGTCCTACCTCCTCGCCCGAAGCGAAAACGAGCTGCACCGCAAAATCGCCGAACGCGAATTCCCCGCCTGCCCGCCCGCCCTCGAGATCGTCGGCGGCGACGCCCGCTTCAGCTTCCCCAGTGGCGACCTCCGCATCCCCCACCACGCCGCCGCCTTCGCGCCCACGCGCTGGACCAACCTCTACTTCCCCTGCCGCCGCGTCTTCTGGGGCGACGTCATCGGCGGCCCCGTCGCCCCGGCCTTCGGCCCAGGCGTGAAAGACATCCCCGTCGAGACGCCCGTCCGCGGAGATTTCTTCAGCCACACGCTCTACTGGGATTTCCCCTCTCCGCGTCCCGCCGCGGACAGCCCGCCCTCCTGCATCGCCGCCCTCCGCCGCGCCCTCCGCCTCGTGCAAGACCAACGCCCCGCCCCGGCGCCGGCCCCAGCCTCCGCCTCGGCCTCCACCCCGCGCCCGCCCGCCGCCGCCACGCCCACGTTCTGACCCACGGGCCGCCGAAATCCCGCTTTCTTTTTTTGCGCTTCCCTAGCACCTCAAAAAGAGTCCCCGGCGCTATTTAGATCCGTCCAATGGAATTCGAAAAGCGCTGGAGAACGTTAGTCGATGCCTGCCTCGCGGGAAAGCTGATGCCCTTCCTCGGCGCAGGCGTGAGCATCTGCGCGAAACTTGACGGCAAGTTCCGCACGCCGCGTTACGGCAGCTCGATGCCGAAAACCAACGAGCTCACGGGGAAGATCATTGAGGACATCGAAAAGCTGCCCCGCCCCGACTGGGCGAAGGCGGAGCTGGACCGGATGATGGGCCGCAACGACTGCAAACAGGATTGCCCCAACAGGCCTTCGCCAAGCTTCGCCGACGCCGCCCAGCTCTTCATCGACCTGCATCCCGACGGAGAACACGGCCTCTACTCCGATGGTGGTCCGCTCGACATCCGGCTCTTCCTCTCGATCCAGCCCACCCTCGCACACCGAGCCGTAGCCTGGCTGGTCCGCGAAAACCTGTTCTCCGAGGTCATCACCACCAACTACGACCGCGCCCTCGAGGCCGCGTTTCGAGAGAGCTTCGACGCCGGGCAGGCCAAGGACGATGTCTACCACGCCATCAGCGACCACAAAGCCTACCGAAAGCGCTCGCCCTGCGCACAGCGAGACCACGAGGGGGCATCGGTCCCCGTTCTCCGCGTTTACAAAATCAACGGTTGCTCAGAGCTATACCAATCCAGGCGAGGCGACGGAGCCCCCGGGAGGATCAACGCGAAGCAAATAGACACCGATCTTGGCGGTCCCGGCTTCCTCGTAATCACGGACCGTCACCTTCAAGATTTCGGCCGCCGCCAATGGGCGCAGGACCTTTTCCGCGACCGCTTTCGTAGCCGGCAAATCGTTTTCTCCGGGTTCGGTGCGGAAGAGCCGCAAATCCGATTCACCGCCCTGCGCGTCATTGAGGAGTTCTCCATTAGTCGGGAGGACTCACCCGAAAAAGACACGGAAGCGCCGCCACTCCCCCACTGTTTTTTGCAGTGCTTCGATCCCGATCTCAAAGCCTCCCAGCTTCAGATCGCCAAAGCCGCCGCTCCCCCCACAGGCAGCGCGCCAAACCCCGGCGCTGCCGTTTTCACTAAAAGCGATCTCTCCCATTTTTCACCATCACCGGAGGACAAAGGCCTAACTTCCTCGCTATTCTGGCAAAAGCTCCACCGCGACGTCGCCACCCGCCTGATTCAACGTCGTCTCGAACGCTGCGAATTTTTCAGCTGGCTGCGGGAGCGCGACCATCTCCGTCCATTGAGCCGTGCCATCGCCCACGGTCTCCGCCAACGGATCGCGCACGAGACTCCCGACGAACATTCAACCTGGCTCGCCGGATTTCTGGGCCTCGATCCCCACGTCGAGCACACGCTCCGGCTCATGGTGCTCGCGTGGCGCGTTCGCCAACCCGTCGACGCCGCCGCGCAGTGCCCTTCGGGCTACTACGAAGAGCTGGATCGCGGTGATTCGATGCCCCTGAAGCTGCTCTACCTTTTTCACCTGCTCAACCTCGATGCCGACGCGGCGGTCTTCGCGGGCTGCGCCTACGGTTTTTGGCTTCAACTCGACCGCCCGCGATCGGACGGTCAGCCTCCAAGCCTTCCTCGCTGGGTTTTCGTCACTTCGCGACCTCCTCGCAAACCACCGGAGCCGCCAAAGCCGTCTCCGCGCCTCGTCACTTGCCTTGTTCTCTGCCCCACCAGCAACGACCCGGAGGAACGCCGGACTGCGCTCAGCGAAAAGTCGGTGGCCACTTGGCATTTCATTACTCTGCCCGAATGCCTTTCGAAAGTAGCCCGCGACTCCAGTGAGCGCAGCCTTTCCGACTCTCTTCGCATCGCCTTGCT
>CBIHRE010000062.1:0-14679 GCA_966212385.1 uncultured Akkermansia sp.
CGCGCCCCATGCTCACCGCCCCGCGCTCCAAGCTCCTCCCCATGCCCGCCCGCTCCACCCGCCCGCTCTTCGCGATCGCGATCGTGCTCAGTCTTCTCGCGCTGCTCGCCCTCTTCCTCACCGCGTTCACCATCCACCGCTCCACCCCGGAGCAACGCGCCGCCGTCTTCCACCTCCCGGCCAACCCATAAAAATCGACGTTGGCCCGCCCCGAAAACTCCCCGTGAGGAAACGGCGCCGCCCCTGTCCAACTCCGCAACACCCATGAGCGTCGTCTGCATCCTCGCCCCCGTTGTCGTCGCCGGCTGGCCCGCATTCAGCGCCGCCGTCGTGGCCGCCGCCACCACCCTCGGCTACTCGGTGCTCGACGAGCGCAGCTCGGCCAAGGTCATCCAGGACGCCATCCGCTCCGGCAAGCGCATCGAGATCGAGGTCGCCAACAGCGAGCTCGTCACCGGCACCCTCGGACGCGATCAGCGCATCACCGTCCACCGCGCCGGCGTCACCGTCATCTTCTCCCGCGACGCCCGCAATCGCGCCTCGCTCTGCGTATTCGGTCACCTCTCCGACGACAAGCTCCGCGCCGCCGGCGAAGAACTCTCCCGCGCCGTCGTCCAAAACTACGTGTATAAGCGCCTCAAGGACGAGATGCAGGCGCGCGATTTCTCCGTGGTCGAAGAAGAACGCGAGCCCGACGGCTCCATCCGCCTCCGCGTCCGCCACTGGGAAAACTGAAGCGCCACGGCCACCCGACATGCCCCCAGTCATCTCACGCTCCCGGTCGCGGACTCCAGGTGGACGGGCGGGGCCCTCCGCCCGTGGCTCGGCCGCGTCATCCTTCAGCCAGGCGGGCGCAGCCACGCGCCCGTCCACGCTTTAGATCGATAACTAACTTTCCCCCGCATCCCCCATGCCCAACCGCGAATTCGAGATCGTCGTCGCTCCCGACGGACACGTGGACCTCCGGGTCTCCGGCTACTCCGGCAAACGCTGCCTCGAAGCCATGGAACTCTTTCGCCAGATCGTAGGCGAAGTGCAGTCCCACGAACCCACCCACGAGTTCTACGGTCCCGAAGAGAAGGTCCAAATCCACCTCGACCAGCGCCACTAGTTGCTCGCGCGCTCGGCTCCAGGCCAGGCCGTCGGCCCGGGCCTAGCTCCCCGCACCTCCTCGCGTCGTCTTCGGCTCCGGCTCCCTGCTCCTCGCTCCCCGCCCCCTGCTCCTCGTGCCCCCCGCCGACCCCAGCCTCGACTCGCCCTACGCCCCGCCGCGCGCCGGGCGAGGCGGCGGCCTTTGGCGCGCTTGGTTCGCCTTTAGGCGCCGCTCCCGCATCGGCGAGATCCCCATCAGCCCCGCCTTCCACATCGTCCGCTCCTTCTTCGTCACCGCCTCCACGCTCGGCGCCGTCCTCATTCCCTCGTTCGGCTTCTACCTCCTGCCCAATCCCCTCTGGCGCCGCATCGGCCCCGCCGTCTTCTGGGTCGCCCTCTTTTTCGCCCTCACCGAATACGGACGCCCCCTCGGCTCCGCCTCTTTCGGCCTCGCCGCCGCCGCCCACGGCATCGCCGCCGCCGCCTGCTCCGATCTCCGCTCAAACGTCTATCTTCGCTACGCCCTCCGCGTCCTTCGCCGAGTCTTGGTCGCCCTCGCCGCCGCCATCTTCCTAACCCTTGTCGCGCACCGCGTCATCGCTCCGCACGCCATTCTCGTCGGGGGCAAGGAGGCCCCCCTTCTCATCGACCCCTCCTCCGCCAAAATCCCCGCCCGAGTCGGTGAACTCGTGGCCTACAGGCTCGGCGGTCGCCATGGGCGCGGCATCGGCGTTTACGAAGGCACCTACTTCGGCCGCGTCCTCGCCGTCGGCCCGGACCACGAAATCGCCTTCGAGAGCGACCGGGTCCTGATCGACGGCGTTCCCCAAAAACCGCTCCACGGCATGCCCGCGCAAGGCCTTGTCCGCACCGAAAACACCCAGCTCTTCGTCTGGCCCGAGGGCACCCATTTCCGCAACCTCGACCGCGCCACCGTTCCCCCCGACATCGGCCTCGTCCCCCACTCCGCGCTCGTCGGCCGGCCCTACAAGCGTTGGTTTTGGCACAAGCAGACCACCGCCCCATGAGCCGCTTCAACAACCTCGAGCTCGGCCCCATCGATCGCAACGAGAACCAGGGCGACGCCGTCCGCGACGAGGCCTGGCACCTCGCCGACGCCGCCGAACAGTTTCAAACCGGGCGCTACGACCTCGCCCTCCGCGCCTACTCCCGCGTCCTCGAACACAACGCCGCCAACACCCACGCCTGGTGTTCCCAGGTCCGCATGCTCGTCGAACTCGGCGAATACCGCGAAGCCAAGCTCTGGGCCGACAAGGCCCTCGAACGCTTCCCCAAGGACCCCGAGCTCCTCGCCGCCAAAGCCGTCATCCTCGCCCGCGTCGGCGAGCCCGGCGCCGCCATGGCTTTCTCCGACGCCGCCTTCGAGGAGCGCGGCGACAGCCCCTACGTCTGGCTCGCCCGCGGCGAGGTCCTCCTCTCCCGCGACGACTCCGGCGCGCCCTACTGCTTCGAGCGCGCCCTCTCCCTCCGCCCCCGCGATTGGATGCTCCACTGGCTCGCCGCCCGCATCCACGCCTTCTACCGCCGCTTCGCCCAAGCCCTCGCCCACGCTCGCCGCGCCATCGAGCTCGCCCCCGAACGCGCGGTCGCCTGGCTCGAGGTCGCCCGCCTCGAGATCGCCCTCGGCCTCACCGGCCGCGCCCGCCAGTCCCTCGCCCAGGCCGGCCAGCTCGACGCCGCGCTGCCCGGCCTGCACCAGACGACCATGGCCCTCTCCGACACCGGACTTTTTTCGCGCCTCTCCCGCCGCCTTCGCTCCCGCTTCGCATGACCCCCAAGCTCGACCGCCTCTTCACCCTCGTCGCCGAATCCCGCGCCTCCGACCTCCACCTCATCGTCGGCGTCGCCCCCAGCCTCCGCGTCAACGGCGAGATCCTTTTCGCCGACGCCGGCCCCCTCACCATCGAGGACACCGCCGCCATCCTCGAGGCCATGCTCAACCCGCTCCAGCGCTCCACCTTCGAGCGCGACTGGGAGCTCTGCGTCTCGCTCCACCATGCCGCCGTCGGCCGCATGCGCGTCACCATCTACCGCCGCAACGGCGCGCCCGAGTTCAGCATCCGCTTTTGCGGCCACCGCATCTTCGCCCGCGAGGAGCTCGGCCTCCCCGCCAAGGTCGACGAACTCGCCCGCCGGCGCAACGGCCTCATCCTCATCACCGGCCCGACCGGCGCCGGCAAGACCACCACGCTCAACTACCTCGTCGACCTCATCAACCGCGAGCGCCGCTGCAAGATCGTGACCATCGAGGACCCGATCGAATACGTCCACGAGAACAACCTCGCCATCGTCGTGCAGCAGGAGGTCCTCTCCGACACCAAGTCCTTCTCCCGCGCCCTCGTCCACGCCCTCCGTCAGGACCCCGACGTCATCGTCGTCGGCGAGATGCGCGACCACGGCGCCATCGCCACCGCGCTCAACGCCGCCGAGACCGGCCACCTCGTCCTCGCCACCATGCACTCGCCCAGCACCAGCCAGGCGATCGAGCGCATCATCGGCACCTTCGAAGGCAACGCCCAGCGCCAGGTCGTCATGCAACTTTCGAACAGCCTCCAAGGCATCGTCTCGCAGGAGTTGCTTCCCTCCCTCGACGGCGGCCGCGCCCTCGCCAGCGAACTCCTCATCGCCAACGGCGCCATCCGGAACCTCATCCGCGAAAACCAGCTTCACCAGCTGGACAACGCCATGCAGACCGGCACCCGCGAAGGTATGCAGTTGATGGATACCTCTCTGCACGCGCTCTACGCGAAGTGCCGCATCACCTACGACGTCGCGATGAGCCGCGCCCGCCACCCCGACATGCTCAAACGACGCGTCGCCTGAACTCCGCCTCCAAGATGGAGGGGCGCGTCCCCGCGCCCGTCGTCGCTATTCTTGGTCCACGGTGGGCCGGGCCTCCCGTCGCCCGTTTCCCGGCGTTCCGCCGAGCGTCAACCACCCACCATCTTGACGAGCAGGTAGATCACCACGGCGCCCACGAGGCCGCCGCCAAACACGAGATACGCCAGCGACCAGCCGATGGCGCCCCTGCGCCCCTGCCACCCGCCGCGATGCACGATGGCGCGCCGGAACCGCGCGCCGACTTGCGATAGTATTTTAGTTTTCATGCGCCGACTTTATCCGCATCGGCGCGCGCCGACCATCGGCCGGAGCCCCCCGGCTCGCATGGGAGTAAACGCATAAGCGCCCCTTTTTCGGCCCTCCCCGGCGAACTCACTCTTTTCTTGGCCACCCGCCGCTCCGTCCCACACTCCGGGAAAACACCGATGGACCACCTCGCCCACCTCTTCGCCCAAAACCGCGCCTGGGCCCAGTCGATCACCCAGCGTCATCCCGACTTCTTCAGCACCCTTTCCCGTCAGCAGACGCCCGAATACCTCTGGATCGGCTGTTCCGACAGCCGCGTGCCCGCCAACGAGATCATCGGCCTCCTCCCCGGCGAGGTCTTCGTCCATCGCAACATCGCCAACGTCGTCGTCCACGCCGACCTCAACTGCCTCTCGGTCCTTCAATACGCCGTCGACGTCCTGAAGGTGAAACACGTCATGGTCGTCGGTCACTACGGCTGCGGCGGCGTGCGCGCCACCCTCCGCTGCGACCGCGTCGGCCTCGCCGACAACTGGCTCCGCCACGTCCAGGACGTGAAAACGAAACACGAATCCTGCCTCTGCGGCCTCCCCGACGAAAACACCCAGGTCGACCGCCTCTGCGAGCTCAACGTCATCGAGCAGGTCCAGAACGTC
This sequence comes from uncultured Akkermansia sp., assembly GCA_966212385.1. Taxonomy (GTDB): domain Bacteria; phylum Verrucomicrobiota; class Verrucomicrobiia; order Opitutales; family Opitutaceae; genus IMCC26134_A. The sequence goes on from CBIHRE010000062.1 coordinate 4,857, forward strand.
TGCCAGACCACGGTGGTCCGCGACGCCTGGGACCGCGGCCAAAACGTCGCCATCCACGGCTGGATCTACGGTCTGAAAGACGGCCTTCTCCGCGACCTCAAGGTCAGCGCCTCCTCCGCCCTCGAAGCCGAAGCCACCTACAAGGCCGCGCTCGCCGAGCTCCGCGGGTAGGCCCTTCGCTCCCCCGCGCGCTCGGACTCCAGGTGGACGGGCGGGTCCCTCCGCCCGTGGCTCGGCCGAGCGTCCCCTGGCGACAAACGCGATCATGCGCATTCCCACCGCACAGGCCTGCATCCACCGGCGATCCACATGAGACGCCTTTTCTCCACGCTAACCTGCCTCGCGATATTCGCGCTCTGCGGCACAAACCTCTTTGCGCACGCCCTCCACTTCACCCGCCTCGTCCTCTCGGCAGCTGAAACCGGCGAGGTAGAGCTCCGCGTCGAGACGGACCTCGCGCCTCCGCTCGTGGACGCGGCCGTGATCGCTTCGCTGCCCACGGCCGAAGCCGCGGTCCGGACGCGGCGCCTGACCGACCTCGCCCAAGACGTCCTCGCCCAACTCGAACCCTCGTTTTCTCCACCCGCGGAAAAGTGGGGCTTTGTCTCCGCCGATTTTCTCGCTCCCGACCCGGCCCTGCCTCGCGCCGCCGACGAGCCCGCCTCCATCGCGCTTGTCTGGCGAAGCCGGCTCGCCGCCGCTCCCGACGGCGATGTCACGCTCGTGATCCGCAGCCGCGCCGACGCACGAATCTCGTTTCCCGTCGCCTGCTCCGTGATCCTACCGGGCGAAACCCAAGCCCTCACCCGCTGGCTTAAAAGCCCCGGGGACGCGACGCAGCCCTTCACCTGGAAACTTGTCGCCCCCGGCTCGTCGACCGCGCCCGCGTCCGCTGTCTCCTCGCAAGCTCCTCACGCCGCTCCCGAACCCGCCGGACGGCTCACCACCATCGGCCAGTATCTCTGGCTCGGCTTTCTCCACATCCTGCCGCTCGGAGTGGATCACATCCTCTTCGTGCTCGGCCTCTATTTCCTCGGCTCAGGCTGGCGCGCGCTCGCCGCGCAAATCGGCACCTTCACCCTCGCGCACACGACGACGCTGGGCCTCGCCGCCGCCGGCCTCGTCCACGCGCCGGCCTCCGTCGTCGAGCCGCTCATCGCCCTCTCGATCTCCTTCGTCGCCTTGGAGAATATCTTCCGCCCCCGCGTCGGGCCGGGGCGCCTCGTCGCCGTATTCTGCTTCGGGCTGCTCCACGGCCTCGGGTTCGCCGGCGCGCTTTCGGAGCTGGAGCTGCCGCGCGACCAGTTTTTCACCGCCCTGATCTCTTTCAACTTCGGTGTCGATTTCGGCCAACTCGCCGTGCTCGCCCTCGCGTTTATCACGGTCGGCTGGTTCCGCCAAAGAACCTGGTATCGTCGCGCCGTCGCCGTCCCCGCCTGCGCCCTCATCGCCGCCACCGGCCTCTACTGGACCGTCGAGCGCGCCTTCTTCTGACGCCACGGCCTCCCCGGGCCTTGTCCCAAGCCCGCCGGCGCGTAGCCTCGGAGGCATGTCGCTAGACAGTCATCGCGCCCGCCGTCTCATCGAAAGCCTCCCAAACCTTGCCGACGCGGTCGGGAGACTGGCCCCCGACACCTCGCCCCCCCCCCCCCCCCGGCCCCACACCCACCCCCCCACCCCCCCCCCCCCCGCCCCCCCCCGGGGCCCGGTTGGAACCCCCCCCCCACCGCCAACAGCTCCGACGCCTCCCCCTCCGCCCTCGACCGACGCTGGGCCGCTTTGCTACCTCCGGCCCAAGCCGCGCGCGCCGCGCTTTCCGCCGCCGCCGCGCCCGATCCGGAACGCTACGCGCACAACATCGAAAACCTGATCGGCTTCGCCCAAATCCCGATCGGCGTCGCCGGCCCCCTCCGCGTCCGCGGCCTCCACGCCCGGGGGGACTACTATATCCCTCTCGCAACCACCGAGGCGGCTCTCGTCGCCTCCTACAACAGGGGCGCCCACGCCGCGTCCGAGGCCGGCGGCTGCGCCGCCATCCTGCTTGGCGAAGGCGTCACCCGCTCCCCCGGCTTCGTCTTCGAGACCGCCGGCGACTGCGGCCGCTTTTCGGCCTGGCTTGTCACCCAGACCGACGCCATGCGCGCGGCCGCCGCATCGACCACCCGCCACGGACGACTCGAGGACGTCCGCCTCGCGATCGAGGGCAACCATTTGTATTTGCACCTCGACTACAGCACCGGCGACGCCGCCGGCCAGAACATGGTCACCCTCGCCACCGCCGCCGTCTGCGAGTTCCTCCTCGCCCAAACGCCGGTCAAGCCGCTCCCCCACTACGACGAGGCCAACATTCCCGGCCAAAAAAAAGCCTCCGCCCAGTCCTTCCAGGCCGTCCGCGGAAAAAAAGTCACCGCCGAGGTGCTCGTCCCCGCCGAGATCGTTTCCCGGCGCCTGCGCACCAGCGCCGTCGCCATGGTCGACTATTGGCGCATGTCGGCCCTCGGCGGCGTCCTGAGCGGGACCCTCGGGGTCCAAGGACACTACGCCAACGGCCTCGCCGCCCTCTTCCTCGCCACCGGCCAGGACGTGGCCTGCGTCGCCGAGGCCGCCGTCGGCGTCACCCGCATGGAGGTCCGTGAAAATGAAGCCCTCTACGCCGCCGTCACCCTGCCCAACCTCATCGTCGGCACCGTCGGCGGCGGCACCGGCCTCCCCACCCAGGCGGCCGCCCTCGATTTGCTCGGACTCCGCGGCGCCGGCCACGCCCGCGCCTTTGCCGAAGTCGCCGCCGCTCTCTGCCTAGCCGGCGAACTCTCCATCATCGCCGCCCTCTCCGCCGGGCACTTCGCCTCCGCCCACGGCAAGCTCGCCCGAGGAGCCAAGCCAGGCCTCATCCAATCATGATTACATTTCAATCGTTGACATATCATCTATATTGAGCCGAGCTCGGCTTCGTGAGCGCGCCACTCTTCGTTCCGTCTCCTGCTCCCCGCGGCCTCGCCCGCTGGTGGACTTATCAACGCGAGCGCTTTCCCTTCCTCGCCCACGGCCCGCTCATCGCCTGCTTCAGCTTCTGCGCCATCAGCTACTCCGCCCAGCTCCGCGGTGCGCCGGGCCCAAGCCTCGCCGGCTGGGCCGTCGCCTTCGTCACCTGCCTCTTCTCCTTTCTCCATCTCCGCATCGCCGACGAGTTCAAAGACGCCGAGGACGACGCACGGTGGCGCCCCTATCGCCCGGTGCCCCGCGGCCTCGTCAAACTTCGCGAACTCGGCTGGATCTGGGCTGGCACCGCGGCCCTCCAGCTCACGCTGGCCATCTGGTTCTCACCCGACTGGCACCTGACCGCGCTCCTGCTCCTCACATGGACCTACCTCGCGCTCATGACCCGCGAGTTCTTCTGCCGAGAATGGCTCAAGGCCCGTCCGCTTCTCTACCTCTGGTCGCATATGTTCATCATGCCGTTGGTGGACCTCTACGCCACCGCCTGTGATTGGGTGCCCGCCGGCCACGGCCTGCCCTCCGGCCTCAGCTGGTTTCTCGTCGTCAGTTACTGCAACGGCCTCTCGCTCGAGTTCGGGAGAAAAATCCGCGCCCCTCACGACGAGGAACCGGGGGTGGAAACTTACTCCGCCCTTTGGGGTCGCTCTCGCGCCACGCTCGCCTGGTGGAGCACCTTGCTCGTCACGGCCCTGGCCGCTTGCGCCGCCTCCGCCCGCATCGGCGCCCTCCCGGCCACCGCCGCCATCCTCGGCACAGCCCTGCTCGCCGCCGGCTTTTCCGCCCGCGCCTTCCTCCGCGGACCCGAAACTCGCGCCGCCAAGCGTATCGAAACCTTCAGCGGCCTGTGGACCATGCTCCTCTACCTCTCGCTCGGAGCCCTACCGCTCCTTCTCAAATGAACGAGCCCGTCGCCTCCTCTCTGGTCGTCCTCGACGGCTCCGATCCCCGCTGCGCCACCGCCCCGGTCGGTGGAAAAGCCCGTGCACTCCACGTCCTCGCCGCCGCGGGCTTTCCGGTGCCGTCCTTCGCCGTCGTCCTCCCTCCCGCGTTCGGCTCCGATCCTGGCGCCTCGCTCCCTGCGCCCTGCCCCTTGCTCCACGCTCTGGCCGGCTCCGGCGGCCTCCTCGCAGTCCGCTCGTCCGCCGGCGACGAGGACGGCGCCGAGCACAGCTTCGCCGGCCAGCTCGAAAGCCACCTCGACGTCGCGCCCGCCGACGTCCCTGCGCGCATCGCCGACGTCTGGCGCAGCGGCTTCTCCGAGCGCGTCCTCGCCTACCGAGCCGAACGCGGCCTGCCCGCCCCGACCTCCGCTCCCGCCGTGATTATCCAGCGCATGGTCGCCGCCGACGCGGCCGGCGTCGCCTTCAGCGTCGATCCCGTCACCGGCCGCCGCGCCCACGCCCGCGTCGCCGCCGTTCGCGGTCTCGGCGAGTCGCTGGTCTCCGGAGAACGTGACGCCGACACCTTCACCGTCGATCGCACCGGAGCCATCGTCTCCCGCACCCGCGCCACCGGCACCAACCCAGCCGACGCGCCCGCCCTCACCGACGCCCAAGCCGCCGCCGTCGCCGTGCTCGCCCGCCGCTGCGCCGCGCACTTCGGCCGAACCCAGGACATCGAGTGGGCATTCGTCGGCGACGAGTTGTTCCTCCTCCAATCCCGCCCGATCACCACCCTCGCGCGCGTCGCCGACCCCGACGGCGCCCTTCTTATCTGGGACAACAGCAACATCGCCGAGAGCTACTGCGGCGTCACCACCCCGCTCACCTACAGCTACGCGCGCTACATCTACGAGGAGGTCTACTGGCAATTCTGCCGCCTCCTCGGCGTCCCCGAGAAAAAACTCGAGGACAACGCCGACCTCTTCGGTCGCATGCTCGGTCTCGTCCAAGGCCGCATCTACTACAGCCTCGTCGACTGGTATCGCGCCATCGCCCTCCTCCCCGGCTTCACCTGGAACCGCCGCTTCATGGAGCAGATGATGGGCGTCAAAGAAGAGATGCCCGCCGAACTCCTCCCGCGCGTCACCGCCGCCGGCCTCGGCGCCCGCCTCGCCGATCTCGGCCACCTCGGATCCACCGTCATTGGCCTCCTCCGCGCCCGCCGCCGCCTTCCGAAAACCAAACTCGCCTTCCGCGCCCGCCTCGACGCCGCCCTCGCCACGCCCGCGGTTCCCTTCGACGACCAGCGCGCGGACGAGTTGGCCGCCGCCTATCGCGCCCTCGAACGCCAGCTCCTCACCCGCTGGGACGCGCCCATGGTGAACGATTTCTTCGCCATGCTCTACCACGGCGTGCTGCGCTCGCTCTGCACCAAATGGCTTGGCGCCGAGTCCCTCGCCAACGACCTCGTCGGTGGCGAAGGCGGCCTAGTCAGCACCGAGCCCGCGCGACTCGTGGAAAAACTCGCCGCCCTCGCCGCGCCCCACGCCGACCTGCTTTCCGTTCTCTCCCTCGGCGACGTCTCCGGCCTCGCCCTGCTCCTGAGGGAACCCCGCCTCGCGGACTTCTCCGCCGCCTACGCCGACTACCTCGCCCGCTTCGGCGACCGTTGCATGGAGGAACTCAAACTCGAGAGCCCCACCCTGCGCGACCATCCCGCCCCGCTTCTGCGCGGCATCGCCGCCCTTGCCGCGCGCCCCGCCTCCGCCGCCCGCCCGCGCTTCGACGCCCGCGCCCAGGCCGAGTCCCGTGTCGCCTCCGCGTTCGCCGGCCGCCCGCTCCGCCGCCTCGTCTTCCATCGCGTGCTGCGCCGCGCCCGCGGCTACGTGCGCGACCGTGAAAACCTGCGCCTCGACCGCACCCGCCTCTTCGCCCGCGTCCGCGAGATCTTCCTCGCCCTCGGCGCCCGCCTCACCGAAGTCGGCTCGCTCGCCGCGCCGCGCGACATCTTCTACCTCACCGTTCCCGAGGCGCTCGGTTTCGTCGAAGGCACCGCCGTCACGACCGATCTCCGCGGTCTCGTCGCGCTCCGCCAAACCGAGTTCGCCCGCCACGCCGCCGCCCCCGAGCCCGCTGATCGCATTGAAACCCGCGGCGCCGTCTACGTCGGCAATCCATTCAACGCCCCGCGCCCCGCCACCCCCGCGCAGCCCGCCATCGGCACCGACCCCGAACTCCGTCGCGGCCTTCCTTGCTGCCCCGGTGTCGTCCGCGCCCGCGTCCGCGTCGTGCTCGATCCGCGCGGTGTCTCCCCCTCACCCGGCGAAATCCTCGTCGCCGCCCGCACCGACCCCGGCTGGGTCATGCTCTTCCCCGCCGCGGTCGGTCTCCTCGTCGAGCACGGCTCGCTCCTCTCGCACTCCGCCATCGTTTCGCGCGAACTCGGCCTGCCCTCCATCGTCTCGATCCCCGGCCTCACCGCTTGGCTCCGCAGCGGCGACCTCGTCGAGCTCGACGGCGCCGCCGGCACCATCCGTCGCCTCGAAACCGCGCCCGACGCCACCTTCGCCTCATGAGCACGGAAGTCGCCGCCCGCGCCGAATTCGGCGCCATCCGCTACGCCCAATGCTGGGAGGACGCCGACCTCCTCGTCGCCGCTCTCCGGCCCGCCGACCGCGTCTGCGTGAGCATCGCCTCCGCCGGCGACAACGCCTTCGCCCTCCTCGCCGCCGGCGCAGACCGCGTGATCGCCCTCGACCTCAACCCCGCCCAGCTCGCCTGCGTCGCCCTCCGTGCCGCCGCCTACCGCCACCTCGAGCACCCGGAGTTTCTTCAACTCCTCGGCTCCCGCCCAGCCACCCCCGCGGAACGCGCCGCGCTCTACGCCCGCTGCCGGCCGGCCCTCGCCTCCGACGTGGCTGCCTCCTGGGACGCCAATCCATTGCTCATCGCCGCCGGCATCGGCTCCGCGGGAAAATTCGAGAACTACTTCCGCCTCTTCCGCTCCCGCATCCTGCCGCTGGTCCACGGCAAACGCCTCGTCTCGGACCTGCTCGATACCCCTCGCGACCTCGCCGCGCGCCGCGATTTCTACGCCCGCCGCTGGAACACCTGGCGCTGGCGCCTGCTCTTCCGAATCTTCTTTTCCCGCCGCCTCATGGGCGCCCTCGGCCGAGATCCCGCCTTCTTCCACTACGTCGAAGGCTCCGTCGCCGACCGCATCCTCGCCCGCACCCGCCACGCCCTCGCCGAGCTCGACCCGACCGCCAATCCTTACCTCCACTGGGTCCTGCGCGGCACCCACGGCCCCGCGCTCCCCTTCGCGCTCCGCGAGGAAAATTTCTTCAAGATCCGCCACAACCTGCATCGCCTTGAATGGCACCTCGGCACCGTCGAGGACTGGCTCGCCCGCCCCGACGCGCCCGCCGCCGACGCCTTCAACCTGTCCGATATCTTTGAATACATGTCGCCGGACAACACCGAGCGCATCCTCCGCGCCATCCTCGCCAAGTCCCGCCCCGGCGCCCGCCTCGCCTACTGGAACATGCTCGTCCCGCGCTCACGCCCCGCCTCCCTCGCCGCGCAACTTCGCCCCCTCGAAGCCGAGGCCTCCGCCCTCCACTCCCGTGACCAAGCCTGGTTCTACTCCCGCTTCGTCCTCGAAGAAGTGATCGCCACCTCATGATACCGATCGCGTCATCCAAGGTGGGCGGGCGCGTCCCTGCGCCCGCCGCGTTGCCCCACCGCCTCGCTCGTTGTCATCCGACGACCAGCCGCATCCCGGCATGACCTCCGCCGCCACCCTCGCGCTCGTCGCCGCCGGTCTAGCCACTGTCCTCGGTGCGCTCGCCGTGCTCGGCCGCCGCGCCGGCTGGCCCCCCGAGCTCCGCCGCAAGGCCGCCCACATCGCGCTCGGCCTCGGCTGCGCCACCTTCCCATGGGTGTTCAGCTCACCCGCGCCCGTCTGGACGCTCGCCGCCTTCGCCTGTGCCGGCCTCGCCATTCTTCGGCTCCGTTCCGCGCGCGCATCGACCCTCGGCTCCGCCCTCCACGACGTCGACCGACGTTCCTGGGGCGAACTCGTCTTTCCCCTAGCCGTCGCGCTGGTCTTCCACGCCAGCGCCGGCCATTGGGAACTATACGTTCCACCGATCCTCGTCCTCGCCCTCGCCGACGCCGCCGGCGCCCTCGTCGGCCGCCGCTTCGGCCGTCATCCGCTCCGTATGGAGGGCGCCCAGCGCAAAAGCCTCGAGGGCGGCCTCGCCGTCTTCGCCGTCGCCGCGCCCTGCGTCGCGCTCCCGCTCGCCCTCTTCGCCGGATGGTCCTGGGCGCTCGCCCTCGCCGTCGCGCTTCTCGCCGCCGTCCTCGCCTCGCTGATCGAAGGCGTCGCCATCGAGGGCCTAGACAATCTCTTCCTTCCGCTCCTCACCTTCGCCGTCCTCGCCCGCGCCGAAACCTGGTCCGCTCCCGGCGTGCTCGCACGCTTCGGCGCCCTCCTCGCCATCGTCGCGCTCACCGCCTTCGTCGGCCGCCGCTTCACCCCGCTCACCGACGCCGCCCTCATGGGCCTCGCACTCGCCCTCTACCGCTTCGCCTCCCTCGGAGGCGCCGCCTGGCTGGCGGGGCCTCTCGTCCTAGCCACGCTTTACCTAGCGCTTAACCACCGCGCGCCCGACCGCGCCGAGCGCCGCCATCCGCTCGCCGCCGTCGTGGCCGTCGCCGCCGCCCCGCTCGCCTGGCTCGCTCTCGCGCCGCGACACGCCTTCGCCCCCGCCCTAGCGGCGTTCGTCGCCCAGGCCGCCATCATGTTCTTCGCCGAACGCGGTCGATTCCTCCCGCGCGATCATCACGCCCGCTGGCTCGCCCAGGCCGCCCTCGGCGGCGTCGCCTCGATCCTCGCCCACTTCCTCGCATGAAACTCGACGTCTATTCCGATGCCACGCTCTCCTCCGCCGCCGCCCTCCCCGGCCCGACGCCCGATTACGCGCCCGCGCAAATCCTCGCCCACCGCGCCGAAGGCCACGTCGCCACGGAGGGCGCCCGCTGCTCCTGGTGGCTCGACTCCGCCCCGCCGCTCGCCGGAGAACGCCCCGGCGTCATCGGCCACTTCGCCGCCACCTCCGCCGAAGCCGCCCGAGCCGTCCTCGACCGCGCCTGCTCGGAACTCTCGCTCCGAGGCGCCACCCTCGCCATCGGCCCGATGGACGGCAACACGTGGCGCCGCTACCGCTGGGTCACCGACTCCGCGCCCGACGAAGCGCCCTTCCTCATGGAGCCCGCAAACCCGCCCGCCTACCCCGATTGGTGGCGCGCCGCCGGCTTTTCTACGCTCGCCACCTATCAATCCGCGCTCGTCACGCGGCTCGACACCCGCGACCCGCGCCTCGATCGCGTCCGCGAACGCCTCGCGCAAGACGGAGTCTCCATCCGCACGCTCGACCCGGCGCCCGCCCGCTTCGAAGCCGAGCTGCGCGCCCTCCACGCCGTCTCGCTCGTCAGCTTTTCCCACAACTATCTCTACACGCCGCTGCCCGAAGCCGACTTCGTCGCGCAATACTTGCCCTACCGCGAAAAAATCCGCCCCGAGTTTGTCTTCATCGCCGAACAAGCCGGCCGCTGCGTCGGCTACATGTTCTCGTTGCCCGACTTTTTCCGCCCCGCGCGCGGCCTCCCGCTCGACACGCTCATCCTCAAAACCGCCGCCATCCTCCCGCGACGCGCCTATGCGGGGTTGGGCGGCCTTCTCGCCGAGATGACCCATCATGCCGCACGCTCCGCCGGGTTCACGCGCGTCATCCACGCGCTCGCCCTCGAGGACAACCCCGTCACCAACATCACCGCGCGCCACGGCGAGGTCATGCGTCGCTACACGCTCTTCGCCCGGCGCCTCGCCACGTCGTGAAAAACCTAAACATCGCCGCCACCCTCCACGCTCGGGCCGCGGA
>CBIHRE010000063.1:0-14645 GCA_966212385.1 uncultured Akkermansia sp.
AGGAGCTCGTGCAGCGCGTCGTTGGACTCGACGTCGAAGATCGAGACGTTGGCGGGGTCGTTGACCAGCGCATAGATGGCGACGAAGGCGGCCAGCGCCGGCACCATCGCGGTGAAGGCGTAAAACGCCATGCCGGCGGCGACGAGCGAGAGGTTGTCCTCGCTCAGCTGTTGAAACGTGCGGTGGACGATGTCCTTCCAGCCGGCGGCCGGGATCTGGCCCGGCTCGTGGGCCTGACGACCGCGTCCGGGCTCGTTGAATTCCCGTGGCGGCGCTTGGTTGGCGGCGTCTGCTCCCGGAGATAGCGAGGGCGTGTCTTTGTCTTTGGAGGGAGGCATGGTCGTGTGGTGGGACGGGGAGGGCGAGGTGGTCCAAATCGTCTTTCAGTGTGCCCGGGTTTACGTCGCCGGGGCATCCGACCTTTGCCCGAGATCGCGGGGGGCGGGGCGCCGCGCGGGAGGGTGGGCGACCGACCTGAATTTGGCTGTCCGCCCGGCGGGAGTTCGTTCGTCGTGTAGTCGGGAACCTTCGTTTTATCCGCAATCACCAACCCCCACGACCATGAGCACACATACCATCCGACTCCATCGCGTCCTCCGCTCCTCGCCCGACAAGATCTACCGCGCCTTCACCGAGAGTGATGCGCTGGCCAAGTGGCTGCCTCCTTTCGGGTTCACCTGCAAAGTCCATCATCTCGAGGCGAAGGTGGGCGGCACCTTTCGGATGTCGTTCACGAACTTCGGCGGCGGCGGCAGCCATTCCTTCGGCGGCGAATATCTGGAGCTCACGCCCAACGAGCTCATTCGATACACCGACAAATTCGACGATCCGAACCTGCCGGGCCTGATCACCGTGGAGATACGGCTGAAGAAGGTGCTTTGCGGCACCGAGCTCAACGTGGAGCAGTCCGGCGTGCCCGCGGTCATTCCCGCCGAGATGTGCTACCTGGGCTGGCAGGAGTCGCTGGCGCAGCTCGCCCAGCTGGTCGAGCCGGAGATCCCCAACTAGGCCTTTGGCTGACGAGCGTCGGCGCCCCCCGGCCCGCGTTTCGACCGGCGCGGGCCGGGGCGCGCTGGATGCGGATTCGGGCGCCCTTGTTCGCGTCTTCGGTCGGGGTGGCTCGCGTGGCGGAAAAATCCGCATTGGATGCGGCATGAAGCTCGCATGCCGACTCGACGATTTCCGCGTGTATCCGGGAAAAAAGGATAATCTCCGTCACCGCCCCACCGCGATCAAGCCGCTCTACGCGTCAAAAGACGACTACCGGGACCTGCTCGCCCAATACCGGGACGAGATCAGCGACATGCAGAAGGTCCTGTATGCCCATAATCGATACGCCCTGCTGCTGATCTTCCAGGGCATGGACGGCTCGGGGAAGGACAGCGCGATCCGGCATGTGATGTCGGGCGTGAATCCGCAGGGTTGCCAGGTGTTCAGTTTCAAGCGGCCCAGCGAAGAGGATCTGCAGCACGATTTCCTTTGGCGAACGACGCTGCGGCTTCCCGAACGGGGGCGAATCGGAATCTTCAACCGTTCCTATTACGAGGAGGTGCTGGTGGCTCGTGTTCTTCCCGAGGTCCTCGCGGCGCAGCGTCTGCCCGAGGAATGCGTGAGGCCGAAGACGATCTGGAAAGAGCGTTTTTCCGATATCGCCCGCTTCGAGGACTACCTCGGCCGAAACGGCACGCGGATCGTGAAGTTTTTCCTTCACATCTCGAAAGAGGAACAACGCCGGCGATTGTTGGCGCGCATCGACGAGCCGGACAAAAATTGGAAGTTCGAGACCGGCGACCTCGACATGCGGGAGCGCTGGGACGATTTCCAGCGCGCCTACGCGGAAGCGATCGCGGCCACGAGCACCGCGGACGCCCCGTGGTTCGTCGTTCCCGCGGACGACAAACACAACGCGCGACTCATCGTATCGCATGCGATCACCGAAACCTTGCGCGGGCTTCGCATGGATTATCCGGAGGTGGGAAAGGCCCAGCGGAAGCGACTGAAAGCGGCCCGGCGGATTCTAAAGGATGATGTGGCGTGACGGGGGATTCGGGTAATGAGTCGACGCGGTCGCACGGGACGCTTTTCTCCGGGCGCCATGCCGACCGAGAGCCTAGAAGTCCGTCCCAGTTCCATGCCGCGCCGCGTCATCGGCCTGGATACCCGCGTGCTGACCGTGCCGGACGGGTGGGATTTGCTTCCTCCCGGCGATGCGGCCCTCAGCCGTCGCATCAAGGAAGATGGTCCGAGCTGGACGGTGGTGGAAATCAAAGGCCGCAAACGCTTCTCGCGCGGCATCTGGGCCCCCGCGGCGCGAATCGCGGCGCTGCGGGCCCAACTTGCGGTCGAGCGCCAGGATCCCGCCTACCAGCGCAAGTTGGACGCCGGTCGGCGGCGCCGTGCGGAAGAGCAGGTCGCCTATGTCGGCGAATTTCGTGAAGCCGTCCGGATCTTTTTGAGTTTTCATCCGCGATACTCGGCCGAGGCGGAAAAGATGGCGCGGACGATAGCGGAACACGCGACGCCCGTGGGCAGCGGCACGGTGGCGCGGACAGAGCGAATTCCCGTCGAGGAGCGGGCCGAGGCCGCGACGATCGCGTGGATGAGGCATCAGACCACCGGTTACGATCAGATGGTCATCCCGCCCATCGCCGGGCGGCGCCGCGAGGTGCGGCGCATGTTGGCGCAACGTTCGGTGGAGCTGCTTGCCCGCTATCGTCGGGGAGACGCGGTGGACCTGTCGGCTTGTCCTCTGGCCCGGGCGCTGGCCGTAGCGGAGCGGCGTTGAAGAGCGTTAATTCGCCGCGTCGTCTAGCGCTGCCAGAAGCTCCGGCTTCAGGCAGGCGCGTGCGACCGCGATATCCCGACGGAGCCCAAGGTAATCGAAGCCGCCGGTGGCGATCATTTCGGCGCAGCGGGCGTAACCGCCGCCGATCTCTTCGGCGCGGTATTCGACGCGGTCGCCATTTCGCCGCCATCTCAGCACGCGTTCACCCGTTTTCGTCTCGATCTCCAGTCCGACGATTTCCCGGTTTGGGCCGAGAAAGACGACGACCGAGTGCGTGGGAAGCTCCACGAGCTTCCGAGAGGGTTCGCCGGTGTGTTGGTTGATCATCACCTCGCGCACTCCGGCGACCTTGCCCGGCTCCAGTAAGATCGTTTCCTTGAGCTTCCGGCAGGAGGGGCAGGCCCGCGGAGCTGCCGCGGCGCCTGTTCCCAAAGCGATTCCGCAAAATTCGCAAAGCGGAGTGCGCATGGCGGGCATGAGGATGTCAGCCGGTCGCGAGCAACGCGAAAGTGTCGGAATGCAACGCGCGGATCGGAGCGCAGTGAAGCGGGCGTCCGTCCTCGCGCGCGGGAGCGGCCAGCCGTCCGCTTCGTTTGCCGTCGCAGCTCCGATAGACGCTAAGGCCGCCGATGAATCCCAGGCTGATCGCGAGAAACGCGGCGTGGAGATCCATACGGCGGCCCGAGGGCGAACCATGCCCGTTTCGGATCAGGCCAGGCCCTTGGCCTTGAGCATGGCGGCGAGCTCGGCTTGGTCGGCTTGGCCCTGCACGGTGTTGAGCAGGCCGAGGACCTTGAGGCGATCTTCGGGGCCGCAGCTCGAAATCTCGACCATCCAATCTTCGCTCTTCGGCGCGGAGACGATGACCTCGTCGGACCAGGCGATGACTTCGGCGGCGTCGATGGCGCCGGAGGTGATGCCTTTGATGTAATACTCGGCTTTGGTGCGGTAGTTCATGGAGCGGGCGACTCTTGCGCCGCGGGCGGTGCTGCCAAGGGCGAAACGAGCGCCGGGACCGAGCCTGTTCCGCCTGTCGCCCTCGAATTCACGTCGCGGCTCGCGAAGCCGCAGGCTGGCGCGAAAAGACGGAGACAGGCGGGCGGGCGGATCACGCACGCAGCGTCACAAGCTCATCCAGGCCTCGCGTCGGGCGTGGCGGAGGCAGGGAAAGGACAAGCACCTTGGCCAGGGAGGCATCCCGATTACGCAGGACATATTTGGAGCCGGGCGGCAGGTGCAGAGCGGATTCCGCTTGGAGGATGAAGTTTCTCAGGCCGCTGGAGACGGTGACCGGACCGGCGACCACGAAGAGGACGAGCGCGCCGGGCGAGGGCAGATCGACGGCCTTTTCGGCTCCGGGTGCCAGCAGGTGAAGGTCGCCGCATAGGGCGGCGGCGGGCTCGTTCAGGATGTTTTTGGAGATGGCCCACGGAGCGGCCGGCAAGGGAATGGTTTCGATATTTTGCATGATGATTTGAATGAGTTGGTGATCAGGAATCGGAGGAGATCGCGGCGGCGGCCTTGAGCCGCGTGGCGCCGTTGCGCGGCGACGCCCCGGGATCTTCGGGCGGCGTCACGGAGAGTATGTGGAGACGTCGGAGGCCGCCGGGCATTTCCCAGGTGAATTCGTGCCCGGCGGCGAAGCCGAGCAGGGCCGTGCCGAGGGGAGCGAAAACGGACAGGCGTCCGCTGGAGATTTCCGCGTGCTCGGGAAAGCAGAGCGTGTAGCGGGCGACTTGGTCGTCGGTGAGGTCGTGAACCTCTACGCGAGAACCGATGCGGACGACATCCGCGGGAAATTCCGCGGTGGGAAGCACGAGGGCGCGATCAAGTTCGGCACGCAGCCCCTGGAGGGCCCGCCGCGAGTGCGGATCGGCGGAGAGGAGTTGGAGGCGATGCCGCAAGGACGCGGCATCCGAATCGAGAAGGTAAAGCAGTGCGGACATGGGGAGCTAAATTGGAGTGAGTTGGTTTCGGGAGCATGAAGCGCGGGCAGGGCGCACCCGACGCGCGAGGCGCGAGGACGTGCGGCAGCCGCGATATGCGGAAAACGGGCGCGCCAAAACGGGCGCCTTGCCGAAGAGGGGAGACCGGGACCCGGTGGGCCGTGGCTGAGTTATCGGAGCGGACTTCGCGGTCGCTCGATCAGCGCGCCACACCGGGCGCGCCAGGGAAGACGAACAACTCCACGCTCACGCAGATTCCAATGATGTGATGGATGGCGTAGGACATGGCGGTGACGGCCCCGCACCCTTCCCCGAATCGCGCGCGAGTCAAGGCGCGGAGCCAAAATGCGCCGAAACACGGTTGGCCTTCGCGACGAAATCGTCTCACTCCACCGCGCATGAGCGTGCAACATCACTTCGCCCCCGCGGGAACGGACATCGCCTCTTTTTATGAGGCACTGAACGCCGAGCTCGACGCGCATCTGACAGGCGAGCGCGATTGGTTGATAAATCTTGCCAACGCTTCCGCGCTTCTCGCGCTTCGCCTGCCCGAGCTCAATTGGGCCGGCTTTTATCTGATGCGCGGCGGCGCGCTCCTGCTGGGCCCCTTCCAAGGCAAGCCGGCCTGCACGCGCATCAAGCTGGGCCGCGGCGTGTGCGGCACCACCGCCGCGCGACGCACGACCACGGTGGTGCCCGATGTTCACGAGTTTCCCGGCCACATCGCCTGCGACCCGGCCTCGGCGAGCGAGGTCGTGGTGCCGCTGACGGCGGGCGATCGGCTGCTCGGCGTGCTGGATCTCGATTCCCCGCGCAAGGGACGCTTCGGCGAGGGGGACGCGAAGGGGCTCGAAGAATTCGCCCGTCGTCTCGTGGCCGGGACCGACTGGCCTGCGTGGGAGTGACGCGAGCGCGAAGTGGTGCGTTATCGGGCCCTCTTGCCGGGACGCGTCAAGATTCGTGGCCGACGGGGGGCGATCGGTAACCGAGAAGGCGCCAATAGTAGCGCAGGCGGGCCCCCGGCGACTCGATGAATTCCCGGGCGAGCGCCTCCACCGCCGGATTATCCAGTCCCGCGACCGACCGGAGATCGACGCGGCTGACGCTCGGTTGATTTTCGCTCCGGGCAAAATCGAGGGCGAGGATGGCGGCGTCGAGCGCTTGGGCGCGTAGACCGAAGGCGGTGAATCGCGTCTCGAAGTCGATGATGCGGCAACGTCCGCTCGCGGCATCGTAGAGCAGATTGCGACGGTGGGGATCGCCGTGGCCGTGGCCCAGTCGGTGCAGTCGGTCCAATTCGGCAAACGCGGCGATGCGCGCGTTCTCTTGCGCCCGCGGTGTCAACTCGGCCAGCGGGACGCCCGGGAGATGTGGCAGCCATATCTCGGTTTCCGAGATAATCCTCGGCTCCGGGAAATCAGCGTGGGCGCGGCGAAAAGTCTCGGTCTCGTGACGAGCCCAGTCCCGCCCGCAGACCACGTAGCCGATGTCGAGGAGCCGCAGCAGAAGGTTGCCTGGCGGGATCATCCAGGCCGCGCGCTTCAATCGAGCTTTGCGCCAACCGGGCGTGCCGTCGCGGGTTTCCGGACGGATTCTGCAAAGCGAGAGCGAACGCAGGCGGCCGGACATGGACGGCTATTTGCTGGTGAGCCAAATGCCGACGGCGATGAGCGCGCAGCCGGCTCCCTGGCGCCAATCCATCGTTTCGCCCAACCAGAGCGTGGCGGCGAACAGGATCAGGACGTAGCGCAATGAGGAGGTTCCCGTGGCTTGGCCGACCCCGTAGCGGGTGAGCAGCAAGCCCCACAGGAGGCACGAGGCCCCCCACGCCAGCATGGCGCCCGCCGCCCAGGGCTCCTTCCACATCGTCAAGGCCCGCGCGTAGTCGAACCTGTCGCTCTGACCGGCGGCCCGCTTTAGCGCCACGTGGCCGAAGACGCTGGAGCCGAGAAAGAGGGCCCACACAAGAAGGGTTTCGAGGCGGTTCATCGCAGTTCGCAGAGGATCACTTCACGGGGACAGTTCCAGCGCACGGGAAAAGTGTCGCCTGCGCCACGGCTGACGATGAACGCCCGCCCGTCGTGGTCTTCGCGCAACCGAGCATGGCGATATATCCAGGCCGCCGGAAGGAGTCGGCCCTGGCTTTCACGCCAGACGCACTGGCCGCCATGCAGGTGGCCTGCAAGGACGGCCGCGACATCGCGAGTTTCGGGATGGACGCTTGAATCAACGTCGGCGGGATCGTGAACGCACAGTATGCGGGCGTCTGGTTTGACGGTATCTGTCGCCGGCGACACGCCTCGCCGCGATGGGGCTCCGACAACGCGCAAACGCTCTCCGTGCGAATTGACAAGGTCCAGCGCCCGCTCGTCCGGCAGCCAGACGCCGCCTTGGCGCAGAGTGGTCGCCCGCAGCGACGCGATTCTCCGGCGATCGTGATTGCCGGGCAGGACAAGACAGGGGCGCGCGGCTGCCAGACGCCGCACGAGGCGCGCGAAAAGCGGATGCGCCGCCTCCGTCTCGAGAAAATCCCCGCCGAGGACGACGAGGTCGGGGCCTTCGCGTCGAGCGATTTCGAAGATCGCGAGCAGGCAGCCGGCGTCGCCCGAGCCGCGCCAGTGCAAGTCGGAGATCCACAGCACACGAAACCCCTGTCGCAATCCGACGCGCACATGCTCCCGGCGAAGCAAAAGAGGATTCGCCGGCCCGAGTTCCAGGCGTGGCAGCGAACACGGCGTATTCAGATAGATGCGACGCGCCAGCGCCACGCGGCGGTGCCAGAGCACGACCGCGACGCAGCCTTGGGCCCAGGTCGCGGCCAGTCCCCGCCGTTGTAAGCCGCCTAGCAGCATGCGGACCGCGACGGGGATGACGGTTCTCATCACGCGCCAAGTTCCGCCCGCGACGACGACCAGCGCCCGGCTCGAGCCCCAAGGGCTTCGGGAGCCCCGCAGCGTTTCGGGAAACAGAAACACGGTCTGGGCTTCGAGGGCATAGAAAGCCGCGATCGAGACCGGAATCGCGAGGGGAAGACCGATCCGCGGTGAAAGCGCGAGAACCGCGACGGCGCCGACGAGGCAAACGGCGTATTTGAGGACTCCGTGCCGCTGGTGCCGGCGTTCGTCGCCAAAGGGCGGCAAGCTCCAGCCCGTGGCGCGCATCGCGGCATGCATCCAGCGCGCGCCCGCGCCGAAGCCGCGAATTCGCGACGCTTGGGATAGCAGATCGGCGTGACCGTGCAGGAAAGCTCCCGCCTCGCGCCAAAGGTCCCGACCGCTCGGCGGCGTGGACAGGGCCTTGCTCATGGCGCCGAGGCGCGGGCCACGAAGCACCAGTGAGCCCAGGCGAGCCAGGCAGTCCCGTTGCCGAAGACCAGGACGCGGTGCAGGGCGGTTTCAAACCCCTGGCAGCGTTTCCGGTGGAAGATGAACTCGTCGTAGCAAATCAGCGCGGTGGTGAAGAGCACGACGACCAGGACGGGCAGCAACCACTGCAGCGGGCGGGCGCTGAGGGAAGCGCCGAGCATGAGGCCGAAAAGAGGGACTCCACCGGCACCCAGGGCGATAAGCTCGCAGCGACGCTCACCGGCGCTGATCGAGCATTTGGCGAACGCGCGGTGATACCACCAATCGAGCGCCCCGGAGATCGTCGCCGCCGAACCGCAGACGGCCAAGGCCCACAACTGCCAGGGCCACGGTCCGTGGCTGAGCCACTCGAAGCCGGGCTGATCATGCGCCGCCGCGAGGGCGGCGCCGAAACCTGCGGCAGGCACAAAAAGCGCGATCAGGCTGGCGTAGGAGGCCTTGAAGCGCCGCTGTCCCGCGGGTGCGGCCGCGGCGAGCCGCGCGGAAGGGCAGTCGGCCGGGCAGGGGCGGGGCAGCGCCGCGCGCACGGAACGGAGGAAGGTGCTTTCCGTCATGGTGGAAGGGTCAAGGAGTCTGGTGCGGATTGGAAAGGGCGAACGCGCAGGCGATCTTGGGAGGCCGTGTTCGCGATCGGGAGCCGTGGCCGGTGGCAAAGGCGGTATCCGAACCGGCGGAGAAGAAGTGGCGGAGTGACATCGGCGCGCAGCCTCGCGCATTGGCGTGAAGCGACGATGAAGCAGACGTGAATTCCGGACGAAGTCGCATCGGCGTCGCCCGGCCCAATGTTCGTATTACGGATATTGGACCTGGCCAGGGCCGCACGCACAGGAACGTGGGGCAGGGCAAATCTCATACGGTGCGTCTCGCCCGGCTGGCCGAACTTCGCGTTGCGAGAAAGTCGGACGAAGCCACGGTGGCGATATGTCTTCCCCCCAGCTGACGCTGCACGCCGTCGAGTTTGCCCATCCCGGCATGACCGCGGCGCTCTTCACCGATCTCACGGTCCAGTTTCCCGCAGGCTGGACCGGGGTGGTCGGCGCGAATGGCGCGGGAAAAACCACGTTGTTGCGGGTGGCCACCGGGCATTTGGCCGCTCAAGGCGGCTCGGTGCATCGCCAGGGCCTCGCCTTGTATGTGGAGCAACGCACGGACGAAGCGCCGGAGCTTTTCGAGGACTTTATCTGGGCGCCGGACGCCGGTTCGCTGAAGGCGCGCCTGCGCGTCGGCGATGACTGGCCGGAGCGCTGGGCCACGCTCAGCCACGGCGAGCGCAAGCGCGCGCAGATCGCGGTGGCGCTTTGGCGCGAGCCGGCCGTGCTCGCGCTCGACGAGCCGAGCAACCACATCGACGCCGATGCTCGGCGCCTGCTGGGCGAGGCGCTCGCGGAGTTTGGCGGCGTGGGACTGCTCGTGAGCCATGACCGCGTGCTTCTGGATGAGCTCTGTTCGCATTGTCTGCTGCTGGAGCCGCCTTCCGCCGTGCTGCGTCCAGGCGGCGTCACCGACGCGCTGGCGGAGCAAGACAAGGAGGAGAGCTCCGCCCGCAACGCCAGCGATGCGCTTCGCCAGGCGGAACGGCGTCTGCGGGCCGAGGCGCAGCGTCGCCGGGTGATCGCGGACCAAAAGGCGGCGGCCTCACGCGGCTCCAAACAGAAAAAGATCCCGGCCCATGACCACGACGGCCGGGCGATGCGCAATCTCGCCAAGATGACCGGCAAGGACGCCTACGCGGGGAAAATGGTCTCCCAGATGCGCCAGCGCGCGGGCAAGATCGGCGCGCAACGTTCCGAGATCGCGGTGCGCAAGCGCTACGAAACCGGCATCTGGGTGGACGGCGCCTCGTTCATGCCACGCGATTTTCTGCTGCGCCTGCCCGCGGGCGAACTGCCGCTGGGCGGCGGTCGTATGCTGCGGTTTCCCGACCTCGAAATCGGCGGAACAAGCCGGATCGCGCTCACGGGCGCCAACGGGCTGGGCAAGAGCACGCTCGTTCGCCACCTGCTCGACAGGCTGCGCCTACCGCCGGAAAAGCTCGTGAGCGTGCCGCAGGAGATCTCCGCCGAGGATTCGCGGGCGCTGCTCGATTCGGTCAAACGCCTTCCGAACGACGAGCTGGGCCGGGTGATGATCACGATCAGTCGTCTCGGCTCGCGTCCGGCGCGGCTGTTGGAGAGTGCGCTCCCGAGCCCGGGAGAGGTCAGGAAGCTGCTTCTCGCGCTCGGCATCGTGCGCGGCCCGCATCTCATCGTGATGGACGAGCCGACCAACCACATGGACCTGCCGGGCATCCTATGCTTGGAGGAGGCGCTCGCCGAGTGCCCCTGCGCCGTGCTGTTGGTAAGCCATGACGAGGCGTTCCTGGACAAGATCACCGAGACGGACTGGCACCTGACGAGGGAGGATTCCGGCGATACGCGGCTTTCGATCAGCGGATGATCGAGGTGGATTGAATGTCCGGATCTTCCGTCCTCGTCCGTTATAAATTCAAAAGCAACCTAACCTTGTCCCATGAACTCCCAAAAATCAGGAAAGCTCCGCGTCCACTGTTTTGGCCTGTCACTTGACGGCTATGGCGCCGGGCCGAATCAAAGTCTTGAGAATCCCCTCGGGGTGGGCGGCGGGACGCTGCACGAATGGTTTTTGCCGACTCAAACGTTTCAGCAGATGGTCGGCGGCGGAGAGTCGGGCACCACGGGTGTGGACGACGATTTCGCGCGGCGTGGATTCGAGGGGATCGGGGCGTGGATACTCGGGCGCAATATGTTCGGCCCGATCCGCGGAGAATGGCCGGATGACCAGTGGAAGGGGTGGTGGGGGGAGGAGCCGCCCTACCATTGTCCGGTTTTCGTGCTGACGCACCATCCTCGCGCCTCGATCGAGATGAAGGGAGGAACCGTTTTTCATTTCGTGACCGAGGGCAGGGACGAGGCCTTGCGGCGGGCGCGCGAAGCGGCGCAGGGCAAGGATGTCCGCGTCGGGGGCGGAGTGGCCACGGTGCGCCAGTATTTGTCCGCCGGTCTGGTCGACGAACTTCATTTCACGGTCGGCACGACCTTGCTGGGCGGCGGCGAGCACCTGTTCACGGGCATGGATCTGCCGAGGCTCGGCTACGTGGTCGCCGAGCGTGTCGCGACCGAGCGGGCGCTGCACGTGGTGCTGCGAAAGCCTGTTTGAGACCGGCGAGATCTATGTGATCGAACGTTCGCGACGTTTAGCGGCGACCGTCATACCAGAGGACGCAGGCTTCGCGGCTGGAGACGGTTTTTCGAGGACGAAAGACGGAGCGGAGGAGAAAGCGCAGGACCTCGGTTTTGCTGTAGAGCTTGAATTTACGCGCCGATGTGAGGATCGGGTGGCGATGCAGGATGACCGTTTTCCGCCGGTCGCGGCGTCCGACGCGTTTCTGGATACGAAGGGCGAAATCGATCTCTTCGCCGGCGTAGAATTTAAGATCGAAGCCTCCGATTTCATGGAAGGCCGCGCCGCGAACGAGGATGAACGAACCCGCCACGAGCCGGCGCAGGCGGCTCATGCGATTCCACACGCCGCTGCAGAACCTGAAGAGAAAATCGTCCGTGTCCGGCGCCATCGTCGCCCCGGCCAGCAGCACGTCCGGCCGGCGGGTCAGCTCCGCGGCGTCGGCAAGCAGTTCGCGCGACGGTTGCGAATCGGCGTCGATGAAGAGCAACCATTCGCCGGAGGCCGCGGCGGCGCCGGTATTGCGAGCGCGACCGATCTGGTTGAGCGGCTCGAAAACGACCTTCGCGCCCTCGGCCCGCGCGATCTCGGAGGTGCGATCGGTGGAATTATTGTCGCAGACGATCAATTCCCATCCGAGACCCGCCGCGCCGAAGGCCTCCGTGGCGGCCGTCTTCAAGGCACGAAGGGAATCGGCAAGGAGTTTTTCTTCGTTGAAGGCCGGGACGATGATCGAGATGGCGGGGGCTCGCTCCACGGACGGCAGAATCTGGCGCAGCCGTAGGGAGTCGAACCCCAAACCGACCGATCCGCGCTTGAGTTACTTGTCGGCGTTCGCGGCGCCGTCGCACTTCCCGGCCATGGCGTCCCAGCGTTTTTGCAATTCCTCGGGGGCCACGGTCTCGGTCTGGTGCTGAAGCATCCACTGGTAGCCGTAGGGATCGACGACGCTGCCGCTGCGGAAGCCATAAAACTGGTCCATGACAGGCATGCGTGCGGTGGCGCCGGCGGCGACGGCTCGGGCGAAGGCGGCGTCCGCGTTTTCGACGATGAGGCAGAAGGTGATGGGCGTGCCGTTGAGCGTTTGCGGGGAGATGTTGCCCCATTGGGGATTTTCCTCGGACAGCATCACGAGGGCGCCGTTGATCAGGATCTCGGCATGGCCGATCTTGCCGGTGTTTTTGTCGGCGAGGCGGAAGCGTTCGGTGGCGCCGAAGGCGGCCTTGTAAAATTCGATGGCCTTGGCGGCGTCACGAATCGCGAGGTAGGGGCTGAAGGCCGGATATTGGGTAGATGCGGGGGTGGTGTTCATGGCAGGTCGTGGTATGGGTTCAGGGGTTCAACGAATGAGCGAGGCGATGCCGGACAAGTTTTCGAGCGAAAGGCGATGATCGAGGCGGAGCGATTCAGGGCTCGTGCGCGCATGATGCATGCATGTCTTGGCGCGTTCCGGGCCACAACGAGGCGGCCCCAAACGCGCTCCCGTGGGCGGGAGGCGTCTGGGGCCGCGGAGTAAGCCGGGCGTGTGACGGACGGTGCCGGCTCAGGGGGTGAACCAGGCGCGCGCGTCCGCCTCGAGCGTGGCGGCGTCGGTGTCGCCGAGCGCGCTGTTGCGGAGGTAGAACTTGCCGACCTGTCCGACGAACTGCGGATTCAGCGCGCGGACGCCGCCGAGGCCGAGATAACCATTTTGGCCGCTGGCGAGGATCACCGGACGCGCGGAGGCGGTTTGAGCGACGAGGCCGCCGTTGACGAAGAGACGCAGGGCGCCGCCCACTTTTTGAAGCCGCACCACGTAGGTGGCGCCACGCGGGGCCGCCCCGCCGGAGAGGAGCGAAGGTGCGCCGTTGAAGGCCTGGGTGTAATGGGCGAAGAACTGGCCGGACGAGTAGTCGTAGCCGATGCCGACCGCGGGCTCGGTGTCGGAGAGGTTGACCGTGAGCAAGGTGGCGCGACCGCTACCGCCGGTCGCGGGGATGCGGACGGCCGCGACGATGCCCAGATCCTGCGCGACGCCGGGAGCGAAAAGATCCGACGAACGCGGACCGGGAAGCATGCGCGTGCCGTCGAAGCTCAGGGAATCGCGCGTGGTGCCCGGGAACGCGACGCGGAGCGGGCGGATGGCGGCCTGATCGGTCGCGAAACGCCAGGTGGCGCGAGCGGGATCGTAGAGCGCAGAATAGGCGTTGTTGACGAGGGTGCTCGCGCCGGAAGCGGCGGGATCGAAGACGCCCGCGATGGCCGAGATGCCGGCGGCCGTGGTGGTGCTGGTCGGCGTGGTGGTCGTCGGAGTGGTTGTGGTCGGAGTCGTCGTGGTGGGCGTGGAGGTGGTCGGCGGGGTTGCGGTGGCGCCGCCAGACAGCCAAGAGCCGCGCAGATCGGTTTCCAGCGAGGCGGCTTCGGCGACGCTCAGCGCGGTGTTGCGCAGATGGAATTTGCCGAGCTGGCCGACGAATTGCGGGTTGAGGGGACGGATGCCGCCCAAGCCGAGCGGGGCGCCTTGGCCGGCGTTCAGGATGGCAGGCCGGGCGGAATTGGTCTGCGCCACGAGGGTCCCGTTGACGTAGAGCCCCAGGGCGCCGCCGGTTTTTTGCAGGCGCACCACGTAGGAGGCGTCACGCGGCGAGGCCGGTCCCGCGATTTCGGACGGCGCGCCGTTGAAGGCTTGGAGATACACCGCGTAGAAACGGCTTTGCGAGTAATCGTAGCCGAGCGCGATGGCCGGCTCGGCGGCGGAGTGGTTTATCGCGAACAGGATCGCCTTGCCGCTGCCACCGGTCGCGGGGATGCGGATGGCGCCGACAAAGGCCATGTCTTGGGCGACGCCGGGGGAGAACAGGTCTTGCGCGAGAGGGCCGGGCAGCATGCGGGTGCCGTCGAAGGAAAGCGCGTCGCGACTGGTGCCGGGAAAGGTGACTCGGAGCGGGCGCAAGGCGGCCTGATCGCCAGCGAAGCGCCACTGGGTCGCGCGGGTGGGGTCGAAGATCGCGGAGAACGTGTCGCCGACCAAGGTGCGCGAAGTGCTTGAGGCCGGGTCGAAGCCGGGCGTAAGCGAGGTGGAATCGGTGCCGGTGCTGCCGGTTCCGGACGTGCCGGTCGTCGGGGTGCTCGTCGTCGGGGTGCCGGTGGTCGGGGTGGTGGTGCCGGGCGTGCTCGTGGTGGGCGTGCCGGTGTCGGGCGTCGTGGTGGTCGGCGTGGTCACGCCCGAGCCGGAGGTTTGGAAAGAGAGATTCTCGATCACGAAGGCCCGGGGGTCGTGGCTGGGAGTAGCCCCGTGTCGATAACCGACAGCACCATGGCCCGCAATGGCAGACAGGGGGCTCCGGGGAGATTCGGCGCTTACATCCAAAG